>DASSJF010000041.1 GCA_035691305.1 bacterium | reverse complement strand
CGGTGCGGGGCGCCGAACTGCGCGCGGAGATCGAGGCCAAGGGCATCAACCTGTTCGAGTGCTACACGTGCCGGCTCTGTACCGAGGAGATGCAGCGCGGCATTCTGACGCTGACCGAGCCGTACCGCAAGGCCTACGGCGAGACGGAGTGGCGGCGAGATCTCTTCAACGAACCGGTCTGCCCCACGTGGGACTACTATCGCCACGAGGCGTACACGGCCTACGGCCGCGCGCTGCTCGCGCGCGACCTCGCGGACGGCATGGAGGTCGCCCCGGACGACCGCCGCATGCAGGAAGTCGTCTACACGTGCCTCCTGTGCAGCGGCTGCCAGGAGCTGTGCTTCTCGCGCAACCGTGTGCCGCTGATGAAGGAGTTCATGTCGCTGCCTCGCGAGACGTGGGACATCCACGGCATCCTGCTGGCGGAACGAAAGTGGCTCTTCGACCGGCACGGGTGGGCGGTCGTGCCGGAAGGGCTCCGCACGCTCGCGCAGCGTCTGCTGGCGGGCGGCACCTCGACGGGAGACCCGAAGTCGCACGCCACCCGGTGGATCGAGGCCACCGGCGCCGAGGTCGTCGATCTCGCCCGCGGCGGCCGCGCCGACGTCCTGCTCCTGCTCGATGCGCGCGCGCCGTATGACCGCACGTTGTGGCCGGCACTCGCCGCGGCCGTCCGGCTGGTCCGCGCGGCCGGCTTCACGGTGGGCACGCTCGGCCCGGAGGAGATCAGCACCGGCATGCCGGTGCTGGCCGCGGGCGACGTGCGCGGGTATCTCGACCTCAACCGCTCCGCGATCGAGAAGATCACCCGAATGATGGACGGCGGCCGCATCCAACGGGCCGTCACGGTGGACGACACCGGCTATCAAGCCTGGACCGCGCCGGCCAAACACTACGGTCCGGCCCAGCGCCTGCGGGTTCCGTTCACGCACATCGTGCCGTTTATCGCCGATCTTATGCGCGAAGGCCGGCTGGCGCTCGAACGGCCGGTGGACGATGAAGTCGTGCTGCTCGATGGCTGCCACCTCGGGCGCTACGGCAAAATCGTCGACCCGCCCCGCGAGATCCTGGCGCGGATCCCGGGCCTCCGCGTTCGCGAGGCGCATCTGCGCCGGGAGTATCTCTACTGCTGCGGAGCCGCCGCGGGAGCGCCGGAGGCGTTCCCGGAGCAGGCGGCGTGGTGGGGACGGAAGCGCCTCCGCCAGGCGGGCGAGGTGCTGTCGTCGGGCCGCACCGTGGTCACCACGTCGCTGCTCTGCGGCGCCCACCTCCGCCGGATCGCCGCGGCCGACGGCGGCCTAGAGGTCAAGGACTTGACGGAGATCGCGGCGGCGGCGCTACCGTAGGCGGACACACGGGGGGGTGGGATATATGTTCGGCAGGTGGATGGGACGGACGGCCGCCGCGGGACTGGCGGCGGCGGTGGCTGCCGCGATGCTGGCGCCGGCGTCACCGGTACTGGGCCAGGGGGCTCCGATCAAGATCGCGGCCATCTTCGCGGCGACGGGCCCCGCAAGCTCGCTCGGCAAGCCCGAACAGGACACGGCGCACATGCTGCAGGCCGAGTGGAGCGCGGCCGGCGGCATCGGCGGGCGGCCCGTCCAGATCATCACCTACGATACGGAGACCGACCCGACGAAGGCGGCCCTCCTGATCAAGAAGGCCGTCACGGAAGACGGCGTGCTCGCGGTGGTCGGCGGCACGATTAGCCCCGAGTCTCAGGCGATGGCCGACTACGCGATGCAGGCCGACGTACCGTTCATGTCGGTTGCCGCCAGTACGACGCTCACTGTGCCGACCCGGCGGTGGGTGTTCCAGACGCCGCAGCGCAACGCGATCGCCGCGGACAAAGCGCTGCAATACCTTGTCGCGGCCCGCGTCAAGACGTACGCGTTTCTGTATCGAAACGACGACTTCGGCCAGGACGGCCTCGTCGCCCTTCGCACGTACGGCATCCATGCGGGCGTCACCCTCGTGGACTCTGAGCCGTTCGGGGCGACGGATACCGACCTCAGCCCCCAGGTCGTGCGCGCGCGGGCGAAAAACCCCGGCGCGATGGTAGTATGGAGCACGCCGCCCACCGCATCGATCGCGGCCAAGAACATCCGGCAGCTCGGCATCCGCGTCCCGATCGTCGAGAGCCACGGCATCGCAAACCGAGCGTTCATCCAGCTGGCCGGTCCGGCCGCGGACGGCGTGGTCTTCCCCTCCGGCAAGCTCCTCGTCGCCGACCAGCTGCCGGCGTCGGATCCGCAGAAGGCGCTCCTCCTCAAGTACGCGCACGACTTCGAGGCCGCGAGCCACTATACGGCCAATACGTTCGGCGGCCACGCCTTCGACGGCCTGACGATGCTCGCGGACGCGATCCGGCACGTCGGGTCCGACCGCGGGAAGATCCGGGACTACCTGGAGCACCTGCGGGGCTTCGTCGGCACAGGCGGCGTCTTCACCATGTCGCCGGAGAACCACAACGGGCTCACGGTGTCGGACATGGTGTTGGTTGTGATCAAGAACGGCAATTGGGCGATCTGGAAGTAGCGGAGGACGGGGCCGGATCTCCGGCCCCCAGCCGTGCTCGCCCTGCTGCCGCAGCTCTTCCTCACCGGACTGACGATCGGCAGCATCTACGCCCTCGTCGCGATCGGGTTTGTGATCATCTACAACATCACCGGCATTCTCAACTTCGCCCAGGGAGAGTTTGCGATGGCCGGCGCGATGGTCTGCGCGGCGCTGCTCGCCGCGCACGTGCCGCTCGTCCCGGCCGCCGCCGTCGCGGTCGCCGCGACGTGCGTGCTGGGCGCGCTGATGGAGCGCCTGTCCATCGAGCCGGCGTTCGGCAGCCACCCGCTCACGCTCGTCATCATCACGTTCGGGGTCTCGATGGCCGTCCGCGGCATCGCCCTGATGCTGTGGGGCGCCGACCCTTACTCGCTCCCCGAGTTTACGCCGGGGGACCCTCTCGTCGTGCTCACCGGCGTGCTGGGGCGCCAGGCGATGTGGGCCATCGGGCTGTCGGTCGTCATCGTCGCGGCGCTGTTCGCGTTCTTCGCCCGGACGGTGCCGGGCGCCGCGGCGCGGGCGTGCGCCGACAACGCGTTCGCGAGCCGGCTCGTCGGCATCAGCCCGCGGCGGATGGCGCTGTTCGCCTTTACGATCGCCGCCGGCATCGGCGCCGTCGGCGGCATCGTGATCGCGCCGATCACCGGCGCCACCTACGACATGGGCCTCGGCCTGGGACTGAAGGGATTCGTCGCCGCGGTGATCGGCGGCCTGACGAACGCGCCCGCGGCGGTGCTGGGCGGCTACGTCGTCGGGCTGATCGAATCGCTCGTGACCGGCTACCTCGCCCCCGGGTACGGCAGCGCGATCACGTTTGCGCTGCTGCTCGTGGTGCTTTCGCTGCAGCGCGAGGGACTGCTGCAGACCGCGCGCCGGAGGCAGGTGTGAGCCGGGATCTCGCGGGCCTCGGCGCGCTGGCGGCCGCCCTCGCCGCCGTACCGGCGATCGCGCCGTCGGCCTACGTGATGGCGCTCTTCAACATCATCGGCCTCTACGCGATCGTGACACTGGGGCTGGTGCTCCTCGGCACGAGCGGCCAGGTGTCGCTCGGACAGGCGGCCTTCTACGGGGTGGGCGCCTACGCGTCCGCGTTGCTGGCCCGCGACCTCGGGTGGTCGCCGTGGCTGTCGATGCCGTCCGCGGTCGCGCTGGTGGCCGCCGCCGCCTACGCCGTCGGACTGCCGGCGCTGCGCCTCGCCGACGTGTTCTTCGTGCTCGCCACACTCGGCGCCGGCATCATCATAAACGTCCTGATGGTGCAGTTCGATTGGCTCACCGGGGGCGCGAGCGGACTCCGCGACATCCCGGGCCTCGCGATCGCCGGGCGGCGCCTCGTGACCGACCGCGACTATTACTACGTGATCTGGACCGCGGTCCTGACCGCGCTCGCCCTCGCGCGGAACGTCACCCGCCACCGTACGGGCCGGGCCCTGCGCGCGGTGCTCGGCAGCGAAGTGGGGGCCGCCGCGCTCGGCGTCGACGTGGCCCGCTACAAGATGCGGGCGTTCGTCCTTAGCGCCGCCTACGCGGGCGCGGCCGGGGCCCTCTACGCCCACTACATCCGGTTCATCTCGCCGTCGCCGTTCGCGCTGTACGCGTCGCTGTTCTTCCTCATCATGGCGGTCGTCGGCGGCCTGACCAACATTTGGGGCGGCCTGCTCGGCGCGGCCGCGGTCACCCTCCTCGACCAGATCGTCCGCGCGCAGGTACCGCGTATCTTTCCGCGCGTCGGCGGCGAGTACCAGACCGCGATCTACGGCGTCATGCTCGTCCTGATCATGATCTTCTTCCCCTCCGGGATCGTGCGCGGCGGGCTCGACCTCCGCCGCGTGGTCGCCGGCGTTTCCGGCTCCGCGGCGACGGGCGAATCACCCGATCCGGAATCCGCCGGCGGGGCGCGCGCATGACCGGACCGCTGCTCGCGGTCGACGGCCTGTCGCGCCGGTTCGGCGGCGTGACGGCCCTCCAGGACATCTCGTTCGAGGTCGGGCCCGCGGAGATCGTCGCGGTCATCGGGCCCAACGGCGCCGGTAAGACGACGCTGTTCAACGTCATCACCGGCTTCCTCGCGCCGAGCGCGGGCGCGGTCCGCTACAACGGACGGCCGATGACGGGTTTTCCGCCTGCGCGGATCGCCGCGGCCGGCATCGTGCGCACGTTCCAACATCAGGTGGTCTTCGGCGAGATGACCGTGCTCGAGAACGTCATGGTGGGGTGCCACCGTTGGACGCGCACCGGACTGCTGGAGAGCGCGCTCGCGCTGCCCTCCGTCCGGCGCGAAGATCGCGAGGTCGCCGCGGCGGCGCGGGCCGTGCTTGATCTCGTCGGCCTCGGCGCGCAGGCGGACGATCCGGCGCGCGACCTTCCGGTCGGGCGGCAGCGGCTGCTCGAGATCGCCCGCGCCCTGGCCGCGCGGCCGGATGTGCTGCTGCTCGACGAAGCCGCGGCCGGCCTCACCGCGGAAGAAACGCGTCACCTCGTGCGGTTGGTCGGCCGGCTGCGCGACGCCGGCGTGACCTTCCTCGTCATCGAGCACAATATGGACGTGGTCATGGGGGCCGCGGACCGGGTCATCGTGCTCGACTACGGCCGGAAGATCGCCGAGGGCCTCCCCGCGGACGTGCAGCGCGATCCGCGCGTCGTCGCGGCGTACCTCGGCGACGACGCCGTGGCAGTGCCGTCGTGAGCGGCGCGGTGTTCGCCCCGGCGCACGATGCCCCGCGGACCGGCGGCGGGCTGCTCGCCGTGTCGGGGCTCGTCGCCCGGCGCGGCGGCGCCGCGGTGCTCCACGGCATCGACCTTGAGATCATGCCGGGCGAGATCCTCGCGCTGATCGGACCGAACGGCGCCGGCAAGTCGACGCTGCTCGGGACGATCGCCGGCGTCTATCCGGCCGCCTCCGGGCGAATCACGCTGGCCGGCGGACGGCTCGACGGCCGCCCCGCGGAGGAAATCGTCGCGCGCGGCGTCGCGCTCGTGCCGGAGCGCCGGCAGATATTCTCCACCCTGACGGTGCGTCAAAACCTGCTCCTCGGCGCCTACCACCGGTACTGGCGGGACCGCCGCCGCGTGCGGACGGACCTCGCGGGCCCGCTCGCGCTGTTTCCGCGGCTCGCCGAGATGCCGGAGCGGCTCGGCGGAAACTTGAGCGGCGGCGAGCAGCAGATGCTGGCGATCGCGCGCGGGTTGATGGCTCGGCCGCGCGTGCTCATGCTCGACGAACCGTCGCTGGGTCTCGCGCCGCGCATCGTTCGCGAGATCATGAAAACCCTCGCCTCGCTGCGCCTGAGCACGCGGTTGACCGTCCTGCTGGTCGAGCAGAACGTCAAGGCGGCCGCGTCGATCGCCGACCGCATGTGCGTGATGGAGCGCGGGCGCATCGTGCTGCGCGGCCGCCCGGACGACCTGTTGGCGCACCCGGATGTGCGCTCCGCTTATCTCGGCAAGGGCTATGAGGTGACCGGATGAGCGCCCGCGTCCTCGTGCTGGGCTGCGGCGCGGTTGGCGGCATCTTCGCCGCGCGGCTCGCGCGCGTCTCGGAGGTGGCGGTGCTCGATACGTGGACGGCGCACGTGCGGGCGATCACGGCACGGGGCCTGCGGGTCACGGTGCGCGCCGCGGCGCGGAGCGGCGCGATGATCCGGGAGGCGATCGACGCCCGGCCGGCGGCCGCCGCGGCGACGGCCGCGGCGCTGGCCGGGCGAGCCTTCACGCACGCGCTCGTCGCGGTCAAGAGCCCGCATACGCGCGCGGCGGTCGCGGGTGCGCGCGGGCTCCTCGAAGGCGCCGTCGTCCTCACCGTCCAGAACGGCCTCGGCAACGCCGAGACGATCGCCGGCGAATACCCGGGTCCGATCTGCCACGGCGTCACCATGAACGCGGGCGCGGTGACCGCGCCCGGAGAGATCACGCAGGCCGAGATCGGACCGACCTGGCTCGGCCCGTATCGCGGCGGCCTCGCGCACGCGGCCGCCTGGAACGGCCTCCTGTCGGACGCGGGACTGGAAAACGGCGTGCTCGCGGACCCGCGCGGCGCGATCTGGAGCAAGCTCATCTTCAACGCCGCGGTAAATCCCCTTCCCGTCGTGACCGGGCTCACCCTATCGGGCGTCTACGCGCATCCCGAGACCTACGCACTCCTGCGCACGCTGGTCGACGAAGGCAGGGCCGTCGCCGCGGCGCGCGGGATCGCCCTCACGGCCGATCCCCTGGCGTTGATCGACGAGCACCGGGCCCTCGGGCCGGCGCACACTCATCAGGGCTCGATGAAGCAGGACGTCGACCGGGGACGTCCCACCGAGATCGAGACGCTGACCGGGGCGCTCATCGCCGAAGCGGACCGCGCGGGCGTCCCGGTGCCGGCGCTCCGGACGGTGTATCGGCTCGTCAAGGCGATCGAGACGGCCGCGGTCGCCCGCGGGGCCTCGGGGGCGGCGCCGTGACCGGGGCGGCGCGCCGGCGCCCTCCCTCACGCGTCCGCCGGAAGAACGCGGCGCCCGCGGGCGGCCGCCGCCCGAAGCGCGCGCCGGAGCGGCGGCTGTACGTCGTCGCCGCGGTGGGCCGCGCGCTCGGGATCCTGGAAAACGTCGAAGGCAGCGTGCGCGGGACCGGGATCACAGAGCTCAGCCGCCGCCTCGGCCTCGGCAAGAGCACCGTCCACCGGCTCTGCGCGACGCTCGAGCACCACGGCTACCTCACGCGCGATCCGGGAACGGGCCGGTATCGCCTCAGTCTGCGGGTGTTTCAGATCGGCAGCCACGCGCTGGACGCGCTGGATCTACCCGCGCGCGCGATGCCGGCGCTCGAAGCGCTCGGCGCCGCGACGGAAGAGACGGTTCATCTCGCCGTGCTCGACGGCGCGGAAGTGATTTTCATCGGCAAGGTGGAGAGCCCGCGGCCGCTCCGGCTCTACTCCCAGGTGGGCCGCCGCTGTCCCGCGCACTGCACCGCGGTCGGCAAGGTGCTGCTGGCCTACGCGGGCGTCGAGCAGCGCGCGCTCGCCGCGGCGCGGCCGCTGAAGCGCTACACGCCGAAGACCCTCACGTCCGCGGTCGCGCTCGAGCGGGAACTCGACGAGGTGCGCCGCCGCGGCTACGCGGTGGACGAGGAGGAGTTCGAGGACGGCATCCGCTGCATCGCCGCGCCCGTCCGCGACTACCGCGGACGCGTCGTCGCGGCGCTGAGCGTGTCGGCCCCCGCCGGGCGCCTGCCGCGTCAGCGCGCCGCGTCGCTCGTGGACCAGGTCCTCGCCGCGTCACGCCGGGTGTCCGAGGCGCTGGGCCACCCCGCCGCGGATCGCGGCAGAGAGGCCCCGGCCTGATGCGGGACGTCGCCTGGCTGATCGGGGGCAAGACCGGCGAGGGCGTCGACTCCGCCGGCGAGATCTTCGCGCGGGCCGCGGCGCGCGCCGGCGCGGACGTGCATACCTTCCGGCTCTTTCCGCCCGTCATCAAGGGCGGGCCGACGTCGTACGAGGTCCGCGCCGGTGACGGCCCGATAGAGGCGCGCGCGGACGCCCTCGACTGTGTGATCGCGCTGGACGACGACACGGTACGCCGGCACGGACCCGTGCTCCGGCCCGGGGGCCTGCTCCTGACAGATGCCGGCCGGACCGGCGCCGCGGCGGTGCCGCGCGGCAGCGGCGCGACCGTGGCGCCCGTCCCGTTTGCCGCGATCGCGCGCGAGCTCGGCGATCCGATCATGAAGAACATCGTCGCCCTCGGCGTCTCCGCGCGGCTGCTGGGCCTCGATGCGGGGGTGCTGCGCGAGACCGTGCGCCGGCGGTTCGACGACAAGAGCGCGCGCGTGCGGGACCGGAACACCGCCGCCGTGGACGCGGGCTGGCGGCACGCGGACGCGCATCTCGCCCCGCGGGCGCGCGCCGCGGGCCTGCCGCTCGCCGCGACCGCCGGACGATGGCTGCTTTCCGGCAACGATGCGATCGCGCTGGGGGCGCTCGCGGCGGGGTGCCGGCTGTACGCGAGCTACCCGATCACGCCGGCGAGCGACATTCTGGAGTGGATGGCGGCGCATCTGCCCGCCGTGGGCGGCGCGGCCGTGCAGACCGAGGACGAAATCGCCGCGCTCTGCGTGGTGATCGGCGCGGGCTACGCCGGGGTACGCGCGATGACCGCGACGAGCGGACCGGGCCTCTCGCTGATGACGGAGACGATGGGACTCTCGGGCATGGCCGAGATTCCGGCGGTGATCGTCGCCGCCCAGCGGCCGGGGCCGAGCGCCGGCATGCCCACGAAGCACGAGCAGAGCGACCTGCTGCACATGGTCTACGCGTCGCACGGCGAGTTTCCACGGATCGTGCTGACGCCCGGCACCCTCGAGGAGTGCTTCGCCGACACCGCGCTGGCGTTCAACCTCGCGGAGCGGTTTCAGTGCCCCGTCATCGTCGCCGTGGACCAGGATCTGGTGCTCACGCGGACCACCGCCCGCGGACTGCCGCTGGACGAGGTGCGGATCGATCGCGGGGACCGGCTCAGCGATGCCGACGCGCTGCGTCTGGGCGCGGCCTACGAGCGCTACACCCTCACGGGGAGCGGCATCTCGCCCCGCGCGGTGCCGGGGCAGGCGGGCATCCGGTTTCTCAGCAGCGGCGACGCCCACGACCACCGAGGCGTCATCGATGTGGACGACCCGGACGTCCGGCGCGCGATGGTCGACAAACGGCTCCGCAAAACGCGCGAGATTTGGCGCCACGCCGCGGGCACCGCCGCGGAGGGGGACGGCGACGTCCTCGTCATCACGCTGGGCGCGGCGTGCGGTCCGGCACGCGAGGCGGCGGCGCGCCTTCGCACCGGCGGGCGGGCCGTACGGCTGCTGCGCATCCGCTGCCTCTGGCCGTTCCCGGCGCACGAGGTCGCGCCGGAACTGGCGCGCGCGCGCCGTGTCGTCGTAATCGAGCACAACGCGACGGGGCAAGTCGCGGGTCTCGTGCGCGGCCACGTCGGCGGGCACGAGAAGATCACGGGCCTGCGGCGGTACGACGGGCTCCCGTTCCGCCCTGCCGACATCGAGGAGGGACTCCGGGCGCAATGGCCGCCGTCCTGACCCACAAAGATTTCGCCGCCGAGCGGGCGACGTGGTGCCCGGGCTGCGGCGACTTCGCGGTGCTGCGCGCGCTGCAGGAAGCCTGCGCGCGTCTCTCGCTCGCGCCGCACCGCGTCGTGCTCGTCTCCGGCATCGGCTGTTCCGGCAAGATCACGTCGTACATGGGGACCTACGGCTTCCACACCCACCACGGGCGGACGCTGCCGGTGGCGACGGGGATCAAGCTGGCGAACCGGGACCTCACGGTCGTCGCCGCGGCCGGGGACGGCGACGCCTACGGCATCGGACTCAACCACCTGATCCACGCGATCCGGCGCGACGTCGATCTGACCTGCGTCATCATGGACAACGGCGTGTACGGCAACACGAAGGGCCAGACGTCCCCCACCACCGCCCCGGGCGTGCGCACACCGTCGTCCCCGCTCGGGGCGGTCGACGAACCGGTCCACCCCCTGCGCCTCGCGCTCGCCGCCGGCGCGACCTATCTCGCCCAGGGATCGAGCGGCGATCCGGCGCAGCTCACGCGCCTCGTCGAGGAGGGCATCGCCCACCGCGGCTTCGCCCTCGTCAATGTCATCAGTCCGTGCCCGACGTACGATCGGGTGCGGACCTACGCCTGGTGGCGCGAACGCCTCCGGAACATCGACGACGACGCGGGCTACGACCCGGCGGATCTCGGGCGCGCCTGGGATCTCGCCGCGCGCCAAGATACGGAGGTCGTGGGCCTCCTGTACCGGGCGCCGCGCCGCGCGCTCGACGCGCGGCTGCCGGGCTTCGCGCCCCGGGCGCTAGCCGAGGAGAGCCTCCGCCCGGATCTCGATCGCGTCCGGCGGGTGCTCGACGAGGAGTATGCGTTGTGAACGCCGCGGACCGCGCGCGATTTGTCGACCCGACCCTCGAGACGATGCCGCGCGAGGACCTCGCGGCGTACCAGTGGCAGCGGTTCGCGCGCCTCGTGCCGTCGGTCGCCGCGCGCAATCCGTTCTACCGCGCGAAGTGGCGCGCGGCCGGCGTCGACGGCGCCCGGGCGATCGGGGACTGGAAGGCGTTCCGGCGCCTGCCCTTCACCACGAAGGCCGAGCTCAGCCGTGACCAGGAAGCCCACCCGCCCTACGGCAGCGATCTGACGTTTCCGCTCGAGCGGTACCTCCGCGTCCACCAGACCTCGGGGACGACGGGCCGGCCGCTGCGGTGGCTCGATACCGCGGAATCGTGGGACTGGTGGCAGCGCTGCTGGCAGTTCGTGTACCGCGCCGCGGGGGTCGGGCCGGGCGATCGGATCTTCTTCGCGTTTTCCTTCGGGCCGTTCATCGGCTTCTGGTCCGCGTTCGACGCGGCGCGCCGGATCGGCGCGCTTGCCGTCCCCGGCGGCGGCCTCGACTCCAACCTCCGCGTACGCCTGCTGCAGGAGAGTCGGGCGACCGTGCTCGTGTGCACCCCGTCGTACGCGCTGCGGCTCGCCGAAGTCGCGCGCGTCGGCGGGGTGGACCCGGCGCGGCTCGGCGTGCGCGTCACGATCCACGCGGGTGAGCCCGGCGCCAGCATCCCGGCGACGCGCCGCCGCATCGAGAGCGCGTGGGGCGCCCGGTGCATCGACCACACCGGCCTGACGGAGGTGGGCGCGACCGGCTTCACGTGCCCGGCTGGCGAGCTGCACCTCAACGAGAGCGAGTTCGTCGGCGAAGTGATCGACCCCGCCACCGGCGAGATCGCGCCGGGCGGCGAGGGTGAGATGGTCCTTACGAATTTGGGCCGTGAAGGCTCCCCGGTCGTGCGCTACCGCACCGGCGACCGGGTCCGCCTCGTCCCGGATCGCTGCGAATGCGGGCGCACATTTGCGCGGCTGGCCGGCGGCATCCTGGGCCGCGCCGACGACATGCTGGTCGTGCGCGGTGTCAATGTGTTCCCGAGCGTCATCGAGGATGTGGTGCGACGGTTCGACAGCGTCGACGAATTCCGGATCGAGGTGCGGCGCGAGCGCGAGATGCTCGACGTCCGCGTGGTGGTGGAGATCGACGGCGATCGCCACCCGGCCGACCAGATCACCCTAACGCTGGCCGAGCTGCGCGCGCGGCTCCGCGCCGCGTGCGGGCTCCGCATCGACGCGGAGGCAACCGCCGCCGGCACCCTCCCGCGTTGGGAACTGAAGGCGCGCCGGCTCGTCCGCATCGACGGCTCCGCGCAGCGCCCATGACCACGGCCGCGCCCGTGCCCGTCGACCAAGACCGCCTCTGGTCGAGCCTCATGGCGATGGCGGAGATCGGCAAGACGCCCGCCGGCGGCGTACGCCGCCTCGCGCTCAGCGATCCCGATCGGGCCGCGCGCGACCTGCTCACGGCGTGGCTGACGGAGGCCGGCCTGACGGTCCGTGTCGACGACCTCGGCAACATCTACGGCCGCCGCCCGGGCGGCGACTCAGGGGCCGCCCCGGTCGTCTTCGGGTCGCACCTCGACACGGTTCCGACGGGCGGCCGCTTCGACGGCGCACTCGGCGTGATGGGCGCGCTCGAGGCCGTCCGCGCGCTCGAGGACGCGGGGGTCCGGACGCGGGCGCCGCTGGAGATCGTCAACTGGACCAACGAGGAGGGCGCGCGCTTCGCCCCGGCGATGCTGGCGAGCGGGGTCGTCTGCGGCCGGTTCACGCGCGAGGAGGCCTACGCGGCGCGCGACGACGGCGGCCGGACGTTCGGCGAGGAGTTGGCGAGGATCGGCTACCGCGGCGCGGCGGAGCACCGCCTCCGCGAATGCGCCGCCTACTTGGAATTGCACGTCGAGCAGGGCCCGGTGCTCGAGCGGGCCGGCATCCAGGTCGGCGTGGTGGAAGGCATCGAGGGCATCTCCTGGAACCGCGTGGAGGTGAACGGCCGAGCGGCCCACGCGGGCCCCACGCCCACCGCGGACCGCCGGGACGCGTTCGTGGCCGCCGCGAAGCTGGTGCTGCTGGCCCGTGACGCGGCGGAGCGCCTCGACGGCGTTCGCACGACCGTCGGGCACGTGGAGGTCTCGCCCAACACGGTGAACGTCGTGCCGGGCCGGGTGGAGATGACGCTCGACGTGCGCTGCCCCCGCGACGCGGGGCTCGACGAGGCGCTTCGCGCCGCCGACGAAGCCTGCCGCGCGATCGCCGGCCGGGACCGGGTCGAGGTGCGCCGCGCCGAATTCTGGCGGAGCCCGGTGACGCGGTTTTCGCCGCGGGCGGTCGCGGCCGTGGCCGGCGCCGCGGCGGGCCGCGGCTTCAGCGCGATGCGGCTGTGGGCCGGCGCCGGCCACGACGCGAAGTACATGGCCGACCGCTATCCCGCCGGGATGATCTTCGTCCCGAGCAAAGACGGTCTGAGCCACAACGAGGCGGAATGGACGCCGCCCGAGGACTGCGCGCGCGGCGCCGCGGTGCTACTCGACGCGGCCCTCGCCCTCGCCGGCGCCGCCCCCTAACCGAAGGGCCGGCCGGCGGATGCGCGGCGCCGCGGAGGAAACGCGGCCCGCCTCGGCGAGATTATCACACGACGGCTCTTACGGTCTCAATCACGTCATACCGTGCGTACAAAGGGGGACCACGCGTATGGCAACGGCGACGGTTGCCGCCTCCACGGCGGAGCAAGAGGTCACGTATTATCCCGAAGACCGGCTGCCCTGGCCCCAGACGACCCTGCTCGGCATTCAGCACGTCATGGCGATGTTCGGCGCGACCGTCCTCGTCCCGCTCATTCTCGGCTTCAACGTCAACACGGTGCTGTTCTTCAGCGGCGTTGCCACGCTGATCTTCCTCGCCGTCACCGGCGGCAAGGTGCCGAGCTACCTCGGCTCGTCGTTCTCGTTCATCGGCTCGGTACTCGCGATCCAGGGCGGCGCGGGCCACAACCAGTCCCTCGCCTTCGCCGGTATCTTCATCGCCGGGCTCTTGTACTTCATCGTCGGCGTGATCGTGCATCTCGTCGGCGGGAAGGTGATCCGCTTCTTCATGCCGCCGGTCGTCACCGGCACGGTCGTCGCCGTCATCGGCCTCGCGCTGGCGGGCCCCGCCTGGGCGAGCTATTCGAAGGACCTCTTCACGGCGACGGTCACCGTGCTGGCCACGGCGATCGCCAGCGTGTACCTGCGCGGCTTCCTCCGGCTTCTGCCGATCCTCACCGGAATCATCGTCGGCTACGTCGTCGCGCTCCTCGATCCCGCCTGCGCGGCGGCCAACGCCGGCTGCCACGTCAACCTGGCCGCGGTGGCCGGCGCCGCGTGGATCGGCCACCCGCTGCTCAGCTTCCCGCCGCAGTTCACCGGCCGCGCGGTCAGTCTCTTCTGGTTCATCCCGATCGTGCTCGTCGCGGAAAACGCCGGGCACGTGTACGCGATCAGCGGCCTCATGAAGCGCGACCTCGGCGGCTACCTCGGGCGGACGTTCATGGGCGACGGCCTCGGCACGATGCTGAGCGCGCTCTTCGGCGGCGCCGGCGAGACCACGTACGCCGAGAACATCGGCGTCATGGGCGTGACGCGCGTGTTCTCGATTCCGGTCTACGCCGTGGCCGCGGTGGTCGCGATCCTGCTCGGCTTCGTCCCGAAGTTCGGCGGGCTCGTGAACAGCATCCCGACGAGCGTCCTCGGCGGCATCGAGCTGTATCTCTTCGGCCTCATCGCGGCGATCGGCGGCAAGATCTGGGTGGACGGGCGCGTGGACTTTTCGAACCGCGCGAACCTGGCCACGGTGGCGATCCCGTTGATCCTCGCGGCGAGCGGCGCCGACATCAAGGCCGGGCCGTCCTTCGAGATCAACAACCTCGGGCTCGGCGCGCTCGGCGCGATCATCCTCTTCCAGATCCTCCGGCCGGGCGCGGGCCCCGCGGCCTCGGCCGGAACGGCCGACGCCTAGGGAGGCTGCGACGATCTACACGCTTCCATAAAAATGATGGTATTCCCAGGCCGCCTTCCGCCGTAGCTCGTCTTCGGCCCAGCGGTGTTCGCCGAACCGCGCCGGGGAGAGCGGCGACATGTCCACCGGCGGACGGCCGTCGGTGATCCAGGCGGCGAGCACTTCCCCGAGCGCCGGCGAGATCGACAATCCCGCGACGTTGCAGCCGCCGGCGAAGAAGAAGCCCTCCGCGGCGGGCGCCGGCCCGACGATGTGCTCGCCGTCGGGCGTCATCGTGGGGATGCCGCCGCGGTGCTCGCGCACGTTCGCGCCCTCGAGAAGCGGCAGCTGGGCCCGAATCTCCGCCCCGGCGCGCCGGATGACCGCCGCGTCGAGCGGCGTGTCTTTGATGTCGAACCGCGGCCCGAGTGCCGCCATGTCGAAGAACCGCGGGCCCTCTTCGAAGACGCCCCAAAGAAACCCGCCGTCGCACGGCCGGACGTAGACGCCCGCGTCCATGATCCGGATCATCGGCAGCTTGGGGTGCACGCCCTCGATCCGCCCGGTGATGAACAGCTGGTGCCGCGTCGGCACGAGCGGAATGCGTAGACCGCTTGCCTCCGCCATCTGGCGCGTCCACGCGCCGGCGGCGTCGACTACGACGGCGGTCCGGATCCGCCCGCGGTCCGTCTCGACGCCGGTCACGCGCCCGCCCTCGACGACCACTCGCGACACCGTGGTGCGCGGCAGCAGCGCGGCACCGTTCGCCTCGGCGCCGCGCGCGAACCCGATCGCGACCTGCGCCGGGTTGAAGTACATGTCGTCGCCCACGCGCATCACGGCCGAAATGCCTTCGGGCCGGAGGAACGGATGCAGACGGTGCGCCTCCGCCGGTGAGATCTGCTCGACGTCGAGACCCATCCGGCGGCCGCGCGCCACGTCCGCGGCGATCACGGGCGCGTCCTCGGGCCGGCGCGCGATCTTCAGGCTGCCGGAGTGTACCCACTCGAGCGGCTGCCCGGTCTCCTCGGTGAAGTGCTTCAGATGGCCGGTGGCCGTCTTGACGAGCGAGATCATGAGATCGCTCTTCCGGGCGCAGCTGACGAAGCCCGCGGCACGGGGAGAGGTCTGCGACGCGATGTCGTGCCGGTCGACGACCGCCACGCTGCGCCTGCCCGATTTGGCCAGATAGAACGCGGTGGCGGCGCCCAAGCCGCCCGAGCCGATGACGACGACGTCCGCCCGGTCGATCATCCCGCCTTGGGTGCGTCGGCCGCTTCGACCTCGACCATGGCGTCGAACGCCGCCTGGCCCGCGGAAAACTCGAAGACGTCCACGGCCTCGTCCGGAATCGAGGGCGCCCCCGACGTGAGGTCGTTGAGCCCGGTCCATCCGTCGCGCATCCAGACGGTGGCGGGCGGGACGTCGCCGGTCACGCGGGCGCGCGCCCGGAATTCGCCGCGCTCGTTGAAAATCCGGATCCGGGCCCCGTCGTCGAGGCCCCGCGCCGCCGCGTCGGCGGGCGAGATCCACAACGACGGCTCGGGATCCAGGCGCGCGAGCGTCGGCAGCGCGCGCCCGTGGTCGTAGAACCCGTGAAACTGCGTGAGGGTGCGGCCTTGCCGGAACGCGAGCGGATGCCGCGCGGCCGACGGCAGCGGCGTGTACACCGGCAGCGGCGGCAGACCGAGCGACGTCGCGCGCTCGGAGTAGAACTCCACCTTGCCCGACGGGGTCGGAAAGACCAGATCGGGATGGGCGACGTGGGAGATCCGCAGCGCGCGCATCCCGCCCTCGGCGCGCAGCGCCGCGACTGTGGCATGCCCGGTCGACGGGTGGTTCAGAATCGCGTCGATCGGGCCGTCGTCGCTCGCCCACGGGAAGAACTCCGCCAGACCGAGGCGCGCCGCGAGGTCCCGAAGCACCCGCGCGAGCGGCCGCGCCTCCCCGGCCGGCTCCAGGATCTTCGGCATGAGATAGAGGTGCGTGTTGGTGCTCTTGCAGCCGACGTCCTCCAGCCACGACGTCGCCGGCAGCACGATATCGGCAAACCGCCGGGCGGTATCGTTCATGAAGAGGTCGTGGCTGACGATGAGGCCGGTGCGTTCGAAACCGCGCGCCACCCGCCCCGCGTCGGCGAACGACGACAGCATGTCGGTGCCGAACAGGCACAGCACCTGGATGCGTCCGCCGGTCAGCGCTTCCGTGACGCGCGGCATCTGGTTCGGGATGTAGCGGCCCGGCGGCCGCCGGTCCGCGGCCGCGACGCTCGCCAGCGCCTGCCCGTGCGCCGAGCTCCCGTGCCGCGGGCCGAAGCCGGTCCCGGGCCGGCCGAGACTGCCGGTGAGGGCAGGCAGGCACGCGACGGCCCGGCCCCCCTGCCACCCGTTGGCACCCTTGTGCATCGAACTCCCGCCGATCACGATCATCGCGCGCCGCGACGACGCGTAGCGGCGGGCGAGCGCGGCGATCCGTTCGGGGGGCAGTCCGGTCTCCTTCGCGGCCCACGCGGGAGGGTACGCGCGGACGTGCGCGGCCAGCGCGTCGAAGCCGGCCGTGTGCGCGGCAACGAACTCGCGGTCGTAGAGGCCTTCACCGACGATCACGTGCATGAGCCCTAACGCGAGCGCCGCGTCCGTTCCCGGACGAATCAACAGCACCTCGTCGGCCTGCGCGGCGGCCTCGGTCCGCCGCACGTCGATCGCGACGATCCCCGCGCCGCGCCGCTTCGCGGCGGCGAGGTGACGCCCGGTATTCGGCTGGCTCGCCAGGTTGGCGCCCCACAGCACCACGAGGTCGGCGTGGGCCCCCATGTCTTCTTTCGTGTTGGTCTCGATCGGCCCGGTGAGCGCGATGCCGAAGGCGCCGAGGCCCCAGCAGATCATCGTCGAGTTCCACCACTGGCAGCCGTACAGGTTCGCGAACCGGCGCAGCAGCTGCCCGCCCACGCGGACGCCGTAGTTGTTGGCGTTGTTGCCGTGGCCCTGCCAGACGGCCACGCTCTCCCGGCCGGCCTCGCGCATGCGCCCGACGATCCGGTCGAGCGCTTCGTCCCAGGTCGCGCGCCGCCATGCCCCGCCGGCGCGGCGGTCGCGCGTCATGGGCGCCGTCAGGCGCTTCGGGTTGCCGATGATCTCGCGCGATGCCTGGCCGCGCACGCACAGGAAGCCGCGGCTGTCGGGGTTGTCCGGGTCACCGCGCAGGCCCGCGACGCGCCCGCCGTCCACGTCCACCAGCATGCCGCACAGTGTGGGGTGGCAGTTCATCGGGCACATCGTGCGGATCGTCTGCACCGGCCGCGGTACCTCCCTACTCGATCCGGAGCGTCATCCCGTCCTCGGCGCACTCCCACGGCGATTCGTCGCGGTGCGCGAGCATCTCCTCGCCCATATGGGTGAGGACGATGCGCCGGCTGCGCAGCTCGCCGCGGTGCTCCGCGAGCGTGCCGAGATCGAGATGGTTGGGCAGCCTCCGATCGTACGCGTTGCACTCGAGCAGCAGGAGGTCGGCGCCGTCCGCGGCCCGGACGACCCCCGGCGCCCACTGCGTATCGCCGGAGTAGGCGATCGTCCGCCCGCCGCACTCGATCCGCAGCGCCGCCGGCGGCGCGCCGCACGGGTGCAGGACCTCATGCGGGGTGACGACGAGGCCGGCGATGCGGTTCGGCGCCTCGAGCGTGTACTCGGACACCTCGAGCGGATACCGGAGCGTGATCCCCGCGGAGCCGGGGAACAAGCTCTCCATCACGTCGCGGAGGCGCGCCCGCGTCCCCGGCGGCCCGGCGACGAGAAGCGGCCGGGTCCGCCGAACGTTGAAGTGCGAGTCGAGGATCAGAAACGGCAGACCGCCGATGTGGTCGCCGTGCAGGTGGCTGAGCAGCACGGCGTCCACCGCGCCGCGGTCGACGCTCCATCGGTGCATCGCCTGCAGCACCGTCGCGCCGCAGTCCACGAGAAACCGCGTGGACCCGTCGGTGACCCAAAACGACGTCTGGAAGCGTCCCCCGCTGCCGAAGGCGTCGCCGCACCCGAGGACGCGAAGCGTGACCGTCATCGGCGGTCGGGTGCCTACTTCTTTCGTCCTGTCCAGCGCACCATCTGATCCCCCACCCAATCCGTTTCGCGGCCCGCACCCCAGGTTCCGGTCAGCGAAGCGCATCTCCTGTCGACCGCATCTGGTGCAGGAATCGTCCCGTCGGCCCGGCAAAAGGACGCGCAAAGTCGGAACCGTTGGGGGGACGCCGATGCACACGCGCGAGATCGCCGGCAGCCGCCGGCTGACGCGGCGCCGGTTCCTCGCCGGCACCGCGGGCCTGACCGCCGCCGGGATGAACGCCCTCACGGGCGGGTCCGGCGCGACGCCGGCCGGGCCGGCGGGAGTGCCGGCGGCCGACGCGGCGGCGGCGGAGCCCCGGCGCGGCGGCGCGTTCAAGATCCCGATCACGGCAAACGTGGTCCCCTGGCCGCCGATCGGGTTGATTCAGAATCTGATGGTCAACAAGTCCCTCTTCAACGGCCTCGTGCGGTACAGCCCGGTGGATTGGAGTCCGCAGCCGGATCTCGCGGAGCGCTGGGAGACCTCGAAGGACGGGCTCACCTGGACCTTCCACCTCAAGGACGGCGTGCGCTGGCATGACGGCCGCCCGTTCACGGCCGACGACGTCAAATGGACGCTCCAGACGTACGCGGATCCCAAGGTAAACAGCATCCTCCGCGGCAACCTGGAGCCGGTGACCGGCGTCGAGATCGTGGATCCGCTGACCGTGAAGCTGGTCACAAAACAGCCCTACTCGTCGCTCGTCGAGCTGCTCTGCTATCTCACGTTCATGCTGCCGCGGCATCTTCTCGCCGGCCAGGAGTTCAACCGCGCGAAGTTCCCCGAGGCGTTCATCAGGAACCCGGTGGGCACCGGCCCGTTCAAATTCGGCGAGCATGTCACGGGCGATCACTTTACGGTCCTCGCGAACGACCGCTATCATGAAGGCCGCCCATACCTCGACTCGGTCATCTACAAGATCGTGCGCGACCTCAACTCCACGATCGTCCAGGTCAAGACCGGAGAGCTCGACGTCGCGTTTCCGACTGTGGCGCAGCTGCCGGCGCTGACCGGGGCGCCGAACCTGTACCTGATCGAGCGAGGGCTCATGGACTTCCGGTTCTTCGGCTACAACTACAACGACGCGCGATTCGGAAAGTGGTTTCGCGACCGGAACGTCCGGCAGGCGTTCGCGCACGCGATCAACAGCAAGGGCATCATCCAGCAGGTCACGCAGGGCAAAGCCGAGCGAAGCAACGGCCCGCTCCCGCCGGCGCTCAAAGGCTGGTATCCGCACGGCGCTCCGGTCTTCGACTACGATCCGGACCGCGCCCGCAAAATGCTCGCGGAAGCCGGGTTCAAGCCGGGGCCGGACGGCGTCCTGGCCAAGGACGGCCAAAAGTTCAGCTTCGCGTTCTTCACCGATCAGGGGCAGCCGGAGCGGGAACAGACGGCGCTCATCCTGCAGCAGAACCTGCGCGACGTCGGAGTCGACGCGCGCCTCGAGACGCTGGAATTCAACACCTACATGACGCGCCAGCGCGTGAACCACGACTTCGTGGCCGTCGCCTTCTACTATGTCACCCCGGCAACCCCCGACCAGCACTCGTACTGGCAGACCGGCGGCTCGACGAACGAGTGGGGCTACTCCAACCCGGACGTCGACCGGCTGTTCCAGCAGGGCCTGTCGACCTTCGATGCCGGGAAGCGCCGCGCGATCTACGACCGGCTCTACAAGATCGTCGCCGAAGAGCAGCCCGTGAACTTCATCTACCATCCGCGCGAGATCCAGGCGCTCAACAAACGGGTCCGTGGATGGGCGCGCACCGACTACCGCGACGCGCTATTGTACCTCAACCGGGTGTGGCTCGCGCCGTCGTAGACGCGGCCGCGGCGGCCCCCCGGACCTCGGCGTAGCCGGCCCGCCGCATGCAGCGGTATCTGCTCGCGCGCGCAGCGCAGTCCGCGGTGCTGCTCGTCCTGGTCAGCATGCTGACGTTCGCGCTCATTCACGCGGCGCCGGGCGGGCCGGCCGTGCTGCTGGCGCCCGAGATGACGGGCGAGCAGATCAAGGAGGCGGCGCGCAGCCTGGGGCTCGACCGGCCGCTGGGTGTCCAGTACGGCCGCTGGCTCGGCAATCTCCTGCGCGGCCGGCTCGGCACGTCGTACGGCCAGGGGCTTCCGGTCGCGCGCCTGATCGCCGACCGCCTCCCCGCGACCCTGGAACTCGTGGTCACGGGTCTCGTGCTCTCGGTCGCCGCCGGCCTCTTTCTGGGCGTCGCTTCCGCGCTGCGCCGGAACTCGCCCGTCGACCACCTGTCGACCGGCGTCGCGTTCTTTGGCATGTCGGTGCCGGTCTTCTGGTTCGGACTCATGCTGATCGTGCTGTTCGCGGTCCATTGGCGCATCCTGCCGTCGTCCGGCGCCGCCACGCTGGGCGCGCCGCCGTCCGCGGGCGACCGCCTGGCCCATCTCGTCCTGCCGGCGGCCGTGCTCGCGACCGCCAATCTCGCGCAGATCGTCCGCTACACGCGATCCAGCATGCTCGACGTGCTGACGGCCGACTTCCTGCGGACCGCGCGGGCCAAAGGTGTCGCCGAGCGGTCGGTCGTGTACCATCACGGGCTGCGCAACGCGCTGATCCCGATCGTCACCGTCGTCGCGCTCTCGATTCCCCGGCTCGTCGGGGGGGTCGCGATCACGGAGAGCGTGTTCGCCTGGCCCGGGATGGGGCAGCTCGCGGTCGACGCGGCGTTGCAGCGGGACTATCCCGTAATCATGGGCATCACCATGGTGGTGTCGATCGTCGTCGTGGTCACGAACTTTCTCACGGACCTGAGCTATCTCGTGCTCGATCCGCGAGTCACGATCGCGTGACCGTGAGCCGGGCCGCCGGGGCAGTCGCCGCGCGCGCGGACGGCCGTCCGGGCGCCGCGGGACGCGGCAGGGACCGCTTCCGGCGTCTGCGGCGAAATCCGCTCGCGCTCGCGTCGCTCCTCTTTCTCGTCCTCATCGCCGGCGCGGCGACCCTCGCGCCGGCCGTGACGCCCTACCATCCGGACCGGATTGTGATCGGCGAAGCCCTGCTGCCGCCCTCGACCCGGCACTGGCTCGGCACCGACCAGACCGGCCGCGACGAGTGGACGCGCCTGTTATTCGGCGCCCGGATTTCGCTGGCCATCGGGATCGTCGCGATGCTGGTTTCGGTCGCGATCGGCACCGCGGTGGGCGCGGTCGCCGGCGCGTGGGGCGGAACCGCGGACGCGGTGGCGATGCGCGTCACGGACGCGATGCTCGCGGTCCCGGTGTTCTTTCTCTTGCTCACCGCGCTGGCCGCCCTCGGCGCCACGGTGGCGAACATCGTCCTCGTGATCGGGCTGACGAGTTGGATGCCCGCGGCGCGCGTCGTGCGCAGCGAAGTCCTGCGGGCTCGCGGTCTCGAGTACGTGGCGGCGGCACGCGGCCTCGGCGCGGGACAGTGGCGCGTGATCGGCCGGCACCTGTTACCGCAGGCCGTTCCGTCGATGCTGGTCGCCTCGACGCTGGGCGTCGGCCAGGCGATCCTCATCGAATCGGCGCTGAGCTACCTCGGCGTGGGCGTGCAGCCGCCGACCGCCTCCTGGGGCAACATGCTGAGCCACGCTCAGAACTATGTCTTCGCCTCACCGCTGCTCGCGCTGTGGCCCGGCATCGCCATCCTGTTGACTGTGCTGGCCTTCAACTTCATCGGCGACGCGTTGCGGGATACCTTGAGCCCCTATCAAACGTGAAGGGGAGCGGCGGCGCCGCTCCCCTTCGACGATCGCGGCGGTGCGCGGGGCTACTGCACGATGATCGAGCCGCGCATGCCCTCCGGGACGTGGACGACGCACCAGTACGTATACGTACCCGGCTTCGTGAACTTCAGGGTGTACGACGTCGGGCCCGGCGGATTTACCGGGAGTATAATGCCGGAATTGTAGTAGGCGTTGCCGGTGTGCGCCGGCCCGCCGGCGGGGGCGAGGATCTTGGGGTTGACCCAGATCTTCGGCGGGCCCTGCGCCGCCTGCTCCAGCAGTAGGAACTGGGGGACCACGCCGGGTCCCTGGAATGTGACGGTGTGGATTTCGAATGGATCCGTCATCGTCCACGTGACCGTTGACCCGGCCTTCACGCGAAGCGGTGCCGGCGTGAACCGCAACACCGATATGTGTGCCGGCGCGCTGCCGACGATCGGCGCTGTGTAGACAGTACCCGAGGAGGACCGCGCCTGGGAGACCTTCCAGCCGGCCACGACCTTTCTGCCGGCGGCCAGCGACGCGGCCCACTGGTCCGAGCCGGCCTTGTCGACCTGCGCCTGCGTCATCGGCGCCTTCCCGACCGCCTGCACCAGGACCGTTCCCTGCATGCCGGGGTGCAAAAGGCACAGATAGTTGTAGCGGCCCGGCTTCGTAAACGTCAGCGTGTAGGACTTGCCCGCCGCCTCGATGGTGCCGGAGCTGGCCATGCCGGTCCCGTCGTAGGATGCCCCTCCCTGCGGGAACGCGACGAGCGGGTTGACGAGCACACGGTGGTCGGGCTGCGGCAAAAACGGCGGGGGCGGCGTCGCGCCCGACAGGAACGTCACGGTATGCTCGATCACAACGTTCTTCGTCCACGTGATCGAATCGCCCGCGTTGATCGTAATCGAGCGGGGATAGAAATCCTGGCCCTGTAGCGCGTGGTCGGGCGTGTCGGCACCGACCCGCACCTTCCACGCCGTCCCGGCCGGTTGTGCGCGGCCGGGCAGCGACAGCGCGCCGACGGCGAGGGCGCAAATCAGAACGCCAATCCCGAAACGGTGAATCACTCGCGACATCTCGTCCCCCCTGGTCCCGGCCGGTCTCCGGCCGCAAGACAACGTCGCGCGGCCGACAAACGCCGGCCGCGATCGCATGTAATTCGTCGACTCGGGGGACACTCCTGCCGCGGCGCAGCGAATTTCCTAAGCGACTGGGGTCGGGGTTTGTTGCGGCTGGTTCGCCGGTTTATCGAAATAGATCTCGCGCGGGATCGCGGAGGAGGCGCACGGCCGCCGCGTTCGAGCTCTCGGGCAGCGCGAGGCCGCGGATCAGCACGACCGGCGTCGCCTCGGCGCACTGGCCCTGCACGAGCGTGGCCGCGCCGGCGAGTTCGTCGGCGATCGCCTCGCTCGAGGTGCGCATCGTGTAGCCGTACAGGTCCGGACGGCCGACGAGGCTCACGACGGGTTCGAAGCCCGCCGCGCCGATGCACACGCCGACCGCGCCTTCGCGGTGCGGGCGGCCGTGGCTGTCGTTGATCACGACCGCGACCGAAACTCCGAAGGCGGCGCGCAGCGCGTCGCGAATCGCGCGGGCGGAGGCGTCCGGGTCGCGCGGCAGCAGGCTCACCACGTCGGGCCCGAGTCCGACGTTGCTGTGGTCGACGCCGGCGTTCGCCGAGATGAAGCCGAGGCGGTGCTCGGTGATGAGCACGCCGTTTTGGGCGCGCACGACGCGCGTGGACTCGCGCAGCACGACTTCGACCAGGCGCGGATCCTTCCCGATCGCCTCCGCGAGGCGCAGGGCCTCCGGTCCCGGCCGCACCGCGGTCAGGTCCACGACGCTGCCCTCGGCCTTGCTGACGACTTTTTGGGCGATGACGAGCGCGTCCCCGACGGCGGGCGCGAGGTCGGCGGCGCGCAGCGTCCGGGCGATCAGCGCCGGAAGATCGGTCCCCGGCCCGATCTCCGGGAAACCCGGCACGGCAAGGAGCGCGACCTGAGTCACCTCACGCCCGAGAGGCGAGGCGCCGCAGCGCCGGCAGCACTTCCGCGCCGACGCGGGCGATTGTCGCGCGCTGGTCCACGGACGTCACCTGGATCGTGACGACGTCGGCGCCGGTTTCGACGAGCGGGCGGTAGACCTCGACCAGTTCTTCGGTGGTGCGCGCCCACGCGTACTTGCCGATGATTTCACGCCGGTCCATTCCGTCGGCGCGCTCGCGCAGGACCGCCGGATCCAGCTCTTCGAGCCGGCCCTCGACCCGAAGGCCGCGCCACGCCCGCAACGCCTGCCACGCCTCGTCCTCGTCGCGGGCCAGGATCGACCACCGTTGCGCGACGAGCGCCGGCTTGGGCCGGCCCGCCTCCCGCGCCGCGTCGAAGCACGGATCGATGACCTGCTCCCGCGCCTCCGCGGGCACCTTCACACTGACGATGACGCCGTCGGCGGCGCGTCCCGCCAGCTTCGCGGCGAGCGGTGCGCCGGCCGACATCCAGATCGGCACGCGGTGGACCGGCGGGCTGTAGAGCTTCGCCTTGCGCGTCTGGTAGAACTCGCCGGCGAAATCCAGCTTCTCACCGTCCATGAGGCGGCGCATGATCGCGACCGCCTCGGCCATGCGGCCTCGGCGCTCCTTCGGCCCGGGAAACTCCCAGCCGAGCGGTCGCTCGTTGATGCCCTCGCCGCTGCCGACCCCGAGCGCGAAGCGGCCGCCGGACAGCCGATCCGTCGTCGCGGCGGCCTGCGCGACGAGCGCCGGATGGTAGCGGAAGAGCGGGCACGTCACCTGGGTGGAGAGGCGCACGCGCGTCGTCCGGGCCGCGGCCGCGCCGAGCCATCCCCACACGAACGCCGCGGCCGACGCGTCGTCGACCCAGGGATGGAAGTGGTCCGACACCGCGATCGCGTCGAACCCGGCGCGCTCCGCCTCCGCCGCGTGATCGAGGAGCGTCTCCGGCTGGAACTGTTCGGTGCCGCAGAAATAGGCGAACTCGGGCATCGCGTCCCCCTTCCGGCCTTCGGCTACGCCGGGACGGCCGTCGCGACGGTGTAGCCGTCGAGCCGAAGATACCGGCGCGCCACGTCCCCCATCTGCTCGGGCGTGACGGCGTTGATGAGCGCCGCGAAGCGCTGCAGGTAGTCGAGTCCGAGACCGAACAGCTCCAACTCCAGCAGGGCCTGCGCGATGCCGCCGTCGGTCTCCAGGCGGAGCGCCATCGAGCCGGTCACGTAGTCGCGCGCGTCGCGCAGCTCGTCGCCGCGCGCCGGTTCGCGGTGGAAGCCTTCGATCTCGCGCAACACGCCGTCGGTGGCCCGCGCCACGTTGGCAGGATTCACGCCGGCGCGGACCGCCCACGGACCGCCGTAGAAACCGGCCTGGGCCTGGCTGTAGACGTAATAGGCGAGGCCTTCCTCGTCGCGCACACGGGCGCCGAGCCGGCCCATCAGCCCGAGGCGGCCCAGGATCAGATCCGCCATCATGCCGGCGTAGTAGTCTGGACTCGTCCGCGCGAAGCCGGGCCCGCCGAGGACGATGTCCGCCTGGGTCTTGCCCGGAATGGCGACCTGGGCCCGCTGAATCGACGCGGCGGGACGGGCCGGCGGAACGGGCGGCAGCGCCGGCGCGACGTCGGGCGTCCATCCTTCGAAAGCGCGCGCGAGGCGGTCGATGACCCATTCGGTCCGCACGTCGCCCACGACCGTCACGACGAGACCGTCCGGACGGTAGCGCCGCCGGTGGAACGCCGCCAAGTCGTCGCGCGTCGCGGCGGCGACCGTCTCTTCTTCACCCTCCGCGGGACGGTGGTGAGGATGGCCGGCCGGGAACGCGGCCGCCCGAAAGGCCCGATCCGCCGCCGCCCGCGTGTCGAGGCGCGCCTCGCGAATGGCGGTGATGATCTTGGTCCGCTGCTTCTCCGTCTCATCGGCCGGGAAGGTCGGACGCAGGAGCACTTCCGCGAGGAGGTCGAGAACGCGCCCCGCGTCCTCCGCCAGGCAGCGGGCCGAGAACCCCGCCCCCTCGATGTCGGCGGACGCGCCGGCGCTGGCACCGAGGGAATCGAGCTCGAGCGCGAATTCCTGGGAGGTGTGCTGAATCGTGCCGCGCGTCAGCATCGACGCGGCGAAGACCGCCAGCCCGTCCCGCCCCGGCGGATCCGCGCGCACACCGGCCGGGAGGTAGCCGCGCACCGTCAGCGCCGGATGCGCGTGGCTCTCCCGCACCAGCACGACGGCGCCGTTCGGAAGCTGCCGCCGCGTCACCGTTTCCGGCGTGATAGGAACGGCGCGGATCCCGGCCTCGGGCATCAGCCGTCACCTGCCGCCGGCGCCGGCGCGGCCGCGCCGGCGGCATGCGGCGAGCCGGCCCGCGCCGGGGCGTCCACCGGCAGGTACCAGCCGATCGTCCGGTTGCGCTCGTCGAAGACCCTCGCCGCGGCGTCCTGCACCGAGCGCGGCGTCACCGCCGCGAGGCGCGCCTCGAATTCCTCAAGGAACCGGCCGCCCGCCACCACCTCGCTACTGCCGAGCAGCACGGCCTGCTGGCTCACGCCGTCGGCGGCGTACACCCACTGCGCGCGGGCCTGCTTGCGGACCTTCTCGAGTTCCGCCGCGTCAATCGGTTCGCCGGCGATCCGGGCGAGCTCGGCGAGCACCGCCGCCTCCGCGCGTTCCGGCCGCACGTCGGGGCGCAGGGTGAGCCCGATTTCGAAGAGCGCCGGGTCGAGCGACGGCCGGAAGGAGCTGCCGGCCTCGACCGCCAGCTGAGTCTCGACCAGCGCGCGGTAGATCCGGCTGCTCCGCGCACCGAGGCCGTTGCCGCCGAAGACCCCCGGCCCCTTGAACCCCGACAGGACCCCATCGGCGATCAGCAGCGGAAAGAAGTCGGGATCCGACGCCGCCGGCGCGTGGAAGCCCATCTGGCAGACGGGCACCGCGCCCCCCGGACGCTCGAGCGTCACGCGCCGCTCGCCTTCCTGCGGCGGCTCGACGCCGCGGATGGGCGGCGCCGGCGGGCCGGACGAAATCGGCTCGAACGCCGCGCGGATCTGCTCGAGCAGCACCCCGGAATCGAACGCGCCCACCGCGACGACGATCGCGTTGCGCGGCGTGTAGTACGTGCGGTAGTGGCGAACGAGGTCGTCGCGCGTGATCGCGCGCAGGTCGCTCTTGTAGCCGATCACCGCATGACGGTACGGATGGACGCGGTACGCCGCGCCTTCCACTTCCTCGTAGAGCGCAAAGTCGGGGCTGTTTTCCGCGCCTTCGCGCTCCGAGATGATGACCGTGCGCTCGCTCTCCACCTCGTCCGGGTCGAAGAGCGTGTTGACCATCCGGTCCGACTCGATGCGAATCCCGAGACCGACGTGTTCGGCCGGGAGAGTCTCGAAGTATGCCGTAAAGTCTTTCCAGGTAAAGCCGTTCCAAGTGCCGCCGTGCCGGTTGACCAGGCGCGACAGCTCGCCCTTGCCGAGGGTCGGCGTGCCCTTGAACAGCATGTGCTCGACCCAGTGGGAGATGCCGGTGATGCCGAGCACCTCGTTTCGGCTGCCGACGCGGTACCATGCCCAAAACGTCGCGACCGGCGCGGTGTGCACCTCTCGCAGCAGAACCGTCAGGCCGTTCGACAGCGTTGTTCGTACCGTCGGCGTCATGCTCACATTCTTCCCTCGCTCGGTTCGGCCCGTCCGGCCGCGCTAGCCGGCCTTTTTCACCGCGGCCTCAAGATCCTCGTACGGCGGCTCCTGGCCGGCCTTATCGCTCAACCACGTGTAGACGACCTTACCGTTCTTGTCTATCACGAAGACCGAGCGCTTCGCGATGCCGTCGAGGAGACCGATAAACGCCGGCTCGTACACCCCAAACGCCCTCATCGCCTGGTGGTTGAAGTCGCTCAACAGCGGAAACGTCAGGCTGTTTGCCTTCGCGAATTCGTTCAGGACGAACGGCGTGTCCGCGCTGATCCCGTAGACTTGCGCGTTCAACGAGTTGAACCGGCCTAGATCGTCGCGGAACCGGCACATCTCCTTCGTGCACGTGCCGGTGAACGCGGCGGGGAAGAACGCGAAAACCGTGGTCCTGCCGTGCAGTTCGCTGACCTTGACCGCCTTGCGCTCGCCGTTTACGAGCACCGCCTCCGGTGCCTGCTGTCCAACTTCGACCGCCATGCCCGCCTCCCGTGTGCAGCGTCTCCGTTCCAAGCCGCCACTTGGCCCTCAACGCGGAGGGCCGCGTCGCGATTCCCCGATACGTCCCCGCCCGCGCCGGTCACCCGGCGGCCGCGAACCGCTCCAGCAGGCGGGCCATCAGCCCGATCGTCTCGCGAAAGTCGCTCTCCCGGACGTTCTCGTCCGGCGCGTGCGCCCGACCGCCCCAGTATCCGCCGCCCGTGCTGACGAGGGGAATGCGGAGCACCGGGCCGACATCGTGCATCGGCCCCGTCCCGGCCGACGTCGGGTAGACGAGCGTGGCGCGGCCGGTCGCCTCCGTCACCACGGCGCGCACGAGCCCCACGAACGGATCGCGCAGGTCCGTGCGCCACGGATACTCGCCGCCGAGCACGACCATCTCGATGTCGCGGAAGCCGCGGGCGTCGAGATGCCGCCGCACGTTGCGCGCGACCTCGTGCGGATCCTGGTCCGGCACCAGCCGGAAGTCGACCTTCGCGTGCGCGGCGGCGGGCAGTACCGTCTTGGAGCCCTCGAGCGTGTAGCCGCCCCAAATACCGCAGACCGTGCAGGTCGGCGTGAAGAGCAGCTGCCGGACCGCGCCGGCGCCTCGCACGCCGCCGATGAACCCCGGGACCTCGACGCGCTCACGGACCCCCTCGACGGTGTCCGGTGGAATCTCCGCGGCCGCGGTCTCCTCGTCCGGGGTCGGCCGCCGCACGCGATCATAGTGGCCCGGGATCAGGATCCGGCCGCTCGGGTCCTTGAAGGTGGCCAGCGCCCACGCGAGCCGGGTCGCGGCGCCCTCGATGACGGCGCCGTACGACGAGTGCAGGTCCACCGCGGCCGTCCGCGCTTCCAGTTGCAGGTAGCAGATGCCCTTCATGCCGCAGACGATGTGCATCCGCTCCTGCGTGTCCCGCTCGCCGTACTCCCAGATACACGCGTCCGCGGCGAGCAGATCCGTGTGCGCGCGCGTGACCGCGCCGAAGTGCACGCTCGAGACTTCCTCTTCGCCTTCGACGACGAACTTCACGCGGCACGGCAGGCCGCCGTTCGCCGTCTTGAGAAGCCGCAGCGCCGCGATGCGCGTCATCAGGTCGCCCTTGTTGTCCGAGACGCCGCGGCCGTAGATCAGGCCGTCCCGGCGGGTCACGTCGAACGGGGGCACCGTCCACTCGTCCAGCGGCTCCGCGGGCTGCACGTCGTAGTGGTTGTAGAAGAGCAGCGTCCGTGGCGACCGCCCTTCGAACTCGGCCGCGACGACCGGGTTGGCGCCGCCGTCCTCGAGGAGCGTCGCGCGCCCGCCTTCGGCCTCGAACAGCGCCCGCACGGCCTGCGCCGCCTCCGGGATCCCTCGCCGCTGCGCCGCGACCGAGGGAATCCGCACAAGCCGGCCCAGGTCTTCGATCGCCTGAGGGAACACCCGAGCGACGTGCGCGGTCATCGCGTCCACGGCAGGCTCCTTCCTACGCTGATGGGGGAGACTATTCTTATTCGCGCGCGAGGCCCCGTTCCCTGGCCGCGCGCGACCGCAGGAGGCGGCCCCGCGCGGCCGGAAATTCGAGTTCATGGAAACGCACAGCCTGATCGGCTCGCTGTCGAACGCCTTCGGCGTGTCGGGGTTTGAAGACGACGTACGCCGGGTGATCGAGGCGCTCGTCGCCCCGTGGGCGGACGACGTCCGCACCGACGTGCTCGGCAACCTGCTGGTGACCCGGCGCGGCGGCCCCGGCCGGACGGTCATGCTGGACGCGCACATGGACGAGATCGGGTTCATGATCACGCACGTCGAGCGCGAGGGCTTTCTCCGCTTCACGACGATCGGCGGATGGGACGCGCGGCTCCTGCTGGCGCACGCCGTGACGATCCGGACGCGGGACGGCGCGCTCGTGCGCGGCGTCGTCGGCACGCTGCCGCCGCACATTCTGAGCGGCGACGAGCGCGAGCGGCCGGTGCCGCTCGACGCCCTGTATCTCGACATCGGCGCGACTTCCGCGGACGAGGTGGCGCAGCGGGGCGTCCGCATCGGCGATCCCGCCGTCATCGCGTATCCGTGCGAGCACCTGCCCGACGGCCTGATCATGGGGAAGGCCCTCGACGACCGCGCCGGATGCGCGGTGTTGATCAAGACGCTCGAAGCCCTGGCGGGCGCGCCGCTTGAGGGGACCCTCGTCTGCGCCTTCACGGTGGGCGAAGAGACCGGCCTCCGCGGCGCGCGCACCGCCACCTATCAGATCACGCCGGACGTCGCGCTGGCGATCGAAGGCACCGTCGCCTCGGACCTGCCGGGCGTGCCGGCGCCGAAGCAGGTGACGCGCCTCGGAGGCGGCACGGCGATCACGATCGCCGACCGCTCGATGATCGTACGGCCGCAGATGGTGCACGCACTGGAGCAGGTCGCCGAGGCCAACGACATTCCGTACCAGCACAAACGGCCGGCGTACGGGGGCACAGATGCCGGCGCGATTCACCTGGTCGGCGCGGGCGTGCTTGCCGGCGCGGTTTCCGTCCCCTGCCGATACATCCACTCGCCGCTGAGTCTGCTGCGGCTCAGCGACTTCGATGCGACCGTGCGGCTCGTGACCGCGTTCGTCCGCGAGGTGCCGCGGCTGTTCGAATAGGCTAAGGGACCGGCGCCGGCGACTCCGCACACGGTGGGCGGTAGACGCTGAAGCGCCGCCGATCGAACGTAAAGACTTTGGCGATGCGATGCAGCCGGCGGGGCTCGGCCGCGCTGCTACTCGGACCGCTCCGGCAGGGGCGGCGGACCCGCCGGCATCTCGGTCTGCCCGGCCTGCTCCAGCAACCGCGCCATCTCGCTGTAGGCCCGGCGCTCCTCTTCCAGCACGAGGTTGGTCACCTGCAGCCAGCGGCGGTGCATCTCGGAGGTCTCGCTCACGAGCGCGGCGAGCACGGCCGCCACGGAGGCCCGGTCCTCCCCGTCGATGGCGGAGACCGCCAGCTCCTGCAGCTCACGGCGGCGGCCCATGAACTGGGTGACCTGGATCCCGAACTCCTTCAGCACCTGGCGCGCCTGCAGATCTTCCATGGCACCCCTCCGCTGGGTGAACCGCCCGCGCCTGCCGCGCGTTCCGGCAACATTTCCCCCTCCGTCCGCGAAACCCTTGGGTCCGGGCCCTCGGTGCTATACTCGGGCCGTGATCGGGGTGATTCTCGCCGGCGGCGAGAGCCGGCGCATGGGCCGCGACAAGGCGTTCCTGCCGTTCGGCGGAACGACGCTCGTCGAGCGGGTGGCGGCGAGGCTGCGCGAGGCCTGCGGGGACGTCCTGGTCGTCGCGAACCGCCCTGAACCGTACGAGGCGATCGGGCTGCGGACGGTACGCGACGCGCTGCCGGACCGCCGCGCGCTTGCCGGCATCTACACCGGCATACTCGAAGCCGGCGGCCCGGCGTTTGTCTGCGGCTGCGACATGCCGTTTTTGTGTCCGGCGCTCGTCCGCCACATGGGCGCGCTCGCCGGCGCGGCGGACGTGGTGATTCCCCGGGTGCGGGACTATGAACCGCTCCACGCCGTGTATACGCCGGCGTGCCTGGAACCGATCAAGCGCGTGCTCGCCGGCGGCGGCCGCAACGCCGACGTGCTGCGCGGCCTTAGGGTCACGGAGCTCGGCGCGGCCGAACTGCGGCGCTTCGATCCGGATCTTCGGTCCCTGACGAACTTGAACACGACCGACGAGTACGCGGCGGCGCTGACGCTTTCCGAGTGAATGCCCCGCCCGTCGGCGGCGTTCATCAAATACGAACCAAAGGAGTTCCAGCCGTGAAGACCGGAGCGGACGGCTGCCGCGTCATCAGGTCGGGCGAAGCGTACCACGGCAAACAGGGCCTCACCTACATGCGCGGGCTTACCGGCGACACGGCGGGCTCGAAATCCATCTGCATGACCGTGCTCGAGATGCCGGACGGCGCGCGGGCGAAGACGCATCTCCACCGCGGCATCGAGACGGCCGCGTACGTGATCGACGGCCGCGCCGAGATGTTTTGGGGGCCGCGGCTCGAGCACCACCTCGAGGCCGGCGCCGGCGAGTTCATGTTCATTCCGGCGGACGTGCCCCACCTCGTGATGAACCGGTCCGGAACAACCTGCACGGCGCTGGTCGCCCACACAGCCGCGAGCGACCAAGACGGGATCGTGCTGCTCCCCGAGCTGGACGTGCTGATCCGGTAAGAGGTCCGAGTCCTAGTCCGGGCTACGGCGTGCCGGTGATGCGCCGCAACTCGGTGAGCGCGCGGCCGAGGGCGTCGATCTCCTTGCCGTAGGTCGCGAAATCGCCGGCGCGGAGCGCCGCCTGCGCGCGCGCGTAGTGCGCGTTGGCCTCGGCGACCAGGGAGGCGACCTGCGCGGATTCCGCGCCGCGTCCCGCGGGGACTTTGGGCGGTGCGCCCGGCGCGGATGGGACGGCGGACGCCGGCGGTCCCGACGGCGGCTGAGGCGCGGACGCCGCCGGCATCGCCCCGAAGATACGGGCCACGGCCCCGTCGAGCGTCGGCTCCATCGCGATCTGAGCGCCGTAGGCGACGATGACGCGCTTGAGCTCGGGCAGCGCGCTTCCCTGCGCCTGTAGATAGAGCGGCTCGATGTACAGCAGCGAGTCCCCGATCGGCACGACGAGCAGGTTGCCCCGGATCACCTGCGAGCCCATCTGATTCCAGAGAGTGAGCTGCGCGCTGATCGTCGGATCCTGATTGATCCGCGCCTCGATCTGCATCGGCCCGAAGACGGTCGTGTCCTTCGGGAACCGATAGACCAAGAGGCGCCCGTAGTTAGGCGGGTCGCTGCGCGCGGCCATCCAGGCGACCATGTTGTCCTTGCCGGACGGCGTGAACGGTAGGATCAGCGCGAACTCCTCGCCGCGCGCGGGATCCAGCTTCAAGTTCACGTAGTACGGCTCCACCGGCTGGGGCGATCCCCCGAACAGCTCGGTCGGGATGCCCCAGAGGTCCTCGCGGTTGTAGAAGACGCGCGGGTCTTTCATGTGAAACGTCGCGTAGACGTCCGATTGAATCGTGAAGAGATCGACCGGGTACCGGACGTGCGCCGCGAGCGCCGGCGGCATCGCCGAGAACGGCTTGAGCAGGCCCGGGTAGATCCGCCCGTAGGTCTCGAGCAGCGGATCCGCGGGGGCGATCGCATACAGGTCGACCGTCCCGTCGTACGCGTCGACGACCGCTTTGACGGAGTTGCGGATGTAGTTGAGACCGCCGGTCGGTCGCGCGTACGGATACCTCGAGGTCGTCGTGTAGCCGTCGAGAATCCAAAACAGCCGGCCGTCCGCCAGCACGAGGTACGGATCCCGGTCGAGCTTCAGAAACGGCGCCACCCGCGAGACGCGGTCCCGGACGTCGCGGTGGAACAGTACGCGGCTCTGCGGCGTGATGTCGTTGGTCAATAACAGTGACATGTGACCGAACCGCGACGCGAACGCGAGCCGGGACAGCGGCGCCGTGAGCGGCACGCCGCCCCGGCCGGCGTAGGTGGCGTACACGTTCTGCTCGCCCTGGGCGTAGTCCAGTTCTTTGTTGCGCGTGTTCACGACCACGTACGGCGTGGTGAGCAGGCTGTAGTAGAGCTGCGGCCGCGCGACGGTCAGACCGATGGTGCTCTGCGGCGGGATGTCTTTAATGTAGAACTCCGGCAGCCCCTCGGCCGAAATCCGGTTCACCGGGGTCATCACGAGTCCGAACCCGTGGGTGAAGACGAGGTGCTCGTTGACCCAGGTGCGGGCCTGGTCCGGCAGTCGCTCCACGTCCAGCTCGCGCGCCGACAGCATCACCTGCTGCTCGCGGCCGTTGATCCGGTAGCGGTCGATGCCGACGTCCGTGAACGTGTAGTACAGCCGCAGGCTCTGCAGCTGCGCGTACGTCCGCAAGAGCGGCCGGTAGTCCCAGAGCCGCACGCTGTCGAGCACCGTCCGGTTGCTCTCGACCGCGGCCGGGGTCAGGCTGAGCGTGGCCGGGAACGACTGCTCCTCGACGCGATCGAGCCCGTACGCGCGCAGCGTCGACGCGATACCGTTCCGGATGTAGGGCTGCTCCCGGTCGAGCTCGTTCGGCGCGACCTCGACCTGCTGCACGAACGCCGGGTAGAAAACGGTCCCGCCGATCCACACGGCCAGCAGCACGACGAGCGCCGCAACCGCGGGGCGGATCGTGCGGGCGCGCGTCGAAGCGAGCAGCAGCACGCCGGTCACCGCGGACAGCGCGGCGAGGAGGGTGAGCGCGGGCAGGGTCGCGTGGAGATCCGCGTAGCCGGCGCCGTACACCGCGCCGTGCGGTGAATAGAGGATGCCGAAGCGGTCGAGCCAGAACCCGGCCCCACGCAACAGCACCAGGAGGCCGGCCAGCACGCTGAGGTGCACCCGGACGCCGCGCGGCACGGCCCAGACGCCGCGGATCGCGAGCGGCACGAGGTCGAGATAGTACGCCGCGGCGGAGCCCAACAGGGCGACGAAAAGCCAGCCGAACAGCCAGCCGTAGACCGCCTCGTACGCCGGGAGGGCGAAGACGTAGAACGCGACGTCGCGGCCGAACACCGGATCCCGGACGCCGAACGGCACCTGATGCAGAAACGTCTGAAAGACCGGCCAGGAGTCGGCCGCGCTGAGCGCGGCGAGGATCGCCACCACCGCGGCGAGCATCGCCGCCAGCCGTCCGGGCGACAGGCCCCCGACGATGCGACGGTAGGTCCGCGTCCCTCCGACCGGCCGCAACTCGACGACGCGCGCGATCGGCCGGAGCCGCAGGAGCGGTCGCGCGTTCAGGTACAAGATCAGAAACACCGAGAGCGCCGCCGCGGCAGCCACCGCCGCGCTCGAGAGGAACGGCACCCAGAACACCGTCCGGTAGCCGACCTCCCCGAACCACAACCATTCGGTGTACCAGCGGGCGGCGGCGGGATAGACGAGCAGCGCCGCCACCAGCGCCGCGAGCAGCGCCGGCCGCGCCCTCATCGCCACACCTCCCGCCGCCGGCCGTGGTAGAATGGGCGAAGGCGACGGAGGGTGCCATGGTTACGCGCGACCAGGTCATCGACGTTCTGAAAACCTGCTTCGATCCCGAGATCCCCGTCAACATCTGGGACCTGGGGCTGATCTACGACATCACGATCGTGGACGACGTCGTCAACGTGAAAATGACACTGACGGCGGTGGGCTGCTCGCTCGGACCGCAGATCATCGCCGAGATCGAATCGAAGCTGCTCGGCATCGACGGCGTCGAAAACGCGGCCGTGGAGATGGTCTGGAATCCGCCGTGGTCGCCGGAGCGCCTCACCGACGAGGGCCGTCTCTCGCTGCAGGCAATGGGGTTCTCCGTCTAGCGGCGGCGGCGCCGCGCCCGGCATGACGTCCGCAGGGGAACCACCGCGGATCGTCGTCGCCGACGACGATCTGCTGCTGTCTTCTCGGGTCTCGGCGTCGGTCGAGCGGCTTGGATACCGCGCGGTCGTCGTCCGCTCGGCGGACGCGCTCGACGCCGCCGTCCACAGCCGGCCCCGCGCGGTGATCGTCAATCTCGCCGTCCGGGGATTCGACGCGCCCGGCGCGATCCGCCGGATGAAGGCCGACGGCGCGACACGCGGCATTCCCCTGCTCGGGTTCTGCGGACACCGCGACACCAAACGCGCCCGCGCGGCGCAGCTCGCGGGCTGCGACGCGGTGACGACCAACGGCGTGATCGCCGCGGATCTGCCGCGCGTCCTCGAACAACTGCTCAATTCCGCTCGCCGGCCCGACCCCACGGGCTAGCCTTCGGGTCACCGGGAGACGGCTCCTGTATTCCGGCGCGCCGCGCGGTATGCTAGCGGCAACCGACCGCCTGACCGACAAGGAGGGCCACCGATGAACGCAGCGGACCGGGCGCAGCACGACACGCCGCGAGAAGAGACCGCCACGCTGGCCGGCGGCTGCTTCTGGTGTCTCGAGGCCGTCTATGACGATCTCGACGGCGTGCTCCGCGTCGAATCGGGCTACGCCGGCGGCACCGTGCCGAACCCGTCGTACCAGCAGGTCTGCACCGGCACGACCGGGCACGCGGAGGTCGTCCAGATCACCTTCGACCCGCGGACCCTGTCGTACCGGGATCTGCTCGAGGTCTTCTTCAACATTCACGACCCGACAACGCTCAACCGCCAGGGCAACGACGTCGGCACGCAGTACCGCTCGGCGATCTTCTACCACTCGCCGGAGCAGAAGGCCACGGCCGAGCAGGCGATTCGCGAACTGACCGAGGCGCGGCGATTCGGCAACCCAATCGTCACCGAGGTCAAACCGTTCACCGCGTTCTACAAAGCGGAGGACTACCATCAGGAGTACTTCGCGCACAACCCCAACCAGCCGTACTGCCGGGTGGTCGTGGGCCCGAAGGTCGCCAAGTTCCGGAAAGCCTACCGCGAGCGCCTGAAGCAGACCGCGGCGACGTAGAGCCGTCGGTCCGGACGCGCGGCACACCCCCGCGGGGCGGCCTCAAGGCCGCGCCCCGCCCAACGTTTACCGGGCCGGCGGACGCCGGTCCGCCCACGGGAACGCCGCTTCGAACGCCGCGGCGGCCGTGAGCACTCTCGCGTCCTGCTGCCAGCCGGCGACGATCTGGAGCCCGACCGGGAGCCCCTCGTCGGTGAACCCGCACGGCACCGTGATCGCCGGGTAGGCGCTGAAGTTGAACGCGAACGTCGGCAGCAGCATGTCGATGTGCTGCGTGATCCGCCGGCCGGCGATCTCCGCCGGCAACGGAAGGTCGAGCGGGGTCGCCGCGACGGCGGTTGCCGGCAGCAGCAGAAGATCGTGGTGCTCGAAGAAGCGCCTCAGGCGGTGATGGTAGGCCGTTCGCTCCACCTCCGCGCGCCCGATGTCGTCCGGCGTGAGGCTGCGGCCCAACTCGAGCCGCCGCACGAGGATCGGATCCATCTGCTCGCGCCACTGCTCCAGGTACCTGCCGACGGTTGCCAGCCGGACCGCCGCGTTGAGCGCGAGAAATGAATCGGTGATGTTCCCGACTTCGGGCGACGCCTGTTCCACGCCCGCCCCGAGGTCGGCGAACCGCTTCGCGGCGCCCTCGCACACGGCGGCCACGCCGCGGTCCACCGCCGCCGCGCCGCCGAGGTCGGGCGTCCAGGCGGCCCGCAGGCCTCGGATCTGCGCGCCGTCCGCGAGCCGGGCCCAGTCCTCGCCCGTGTGGGGCAGCGCCAGCGGATCGCGCGGATCGGGTCCCGTCATGACCGAGAACATCAGCGCCGCGTCGGCGACGGTACGGGTGATCGGCCCGCTCGTGGACATCGCGTTCCACGCGGCGGCGTTTGGATAGCGCGCCACCCGCCCCTGCGACGGCTTGAACCCGACGACCCCGCACCACGCGGCGGGATGCCGGATGGATCCCGCAAGATCGCTGCCCTCCGCAAGCGGCGCGAGGCCGCTCGCCACCGCGGCCGCCGCCCCGCCGCTCGAACCGCCGGCCGACCGGTCGAGCGCCCATGGGTTCCGCGTCGCCCCGAAGATCCGGTTGTCCGTGAACGGCTTGCAGCCAAACTCCGGCGTGTTGGTCTTGCCGACCAGAATGGCGCCCGCGCCCCGGAGGCGTTCGACGAGAATCGCGTCCTCCTCCGGCACCTGGTGCTCGAAGATCTTCGAGCCCATCGTCGTGCGGACGCCGCGGGCCGGCGTGAGGTCCTTGAGCGAGTACGGGACGCCGTGCAGCGGCCCAAGCGTCTCGCCGCGCGACACGGCCTGCTCGGCGGCGCGCGCGCACTCGCGCGCCTGGTCCGCCGTCACGGTGCAGTACGCGTTCACCGCGGGGTTGATCCGCTCGATCCGCTCGAGGACCACATCCACGACCTCGACCGGCGAGAAGGCCTTGCGGCGGATCTGCGCGGCGAGGTCGCGGCCGGAGGTCCAGCAGAGTTCCGCGGTCATCGCGACCGCCTCGGCGCCACAGCCGCCTTCTGCGTAGGAGCCGGCAACGGCCACGACGGCGTGCCGTACGTGTAGAACGTCTCCGGCAGCCGGCCGCCGAACCAGATGCTGCTCTTCTCCAGATCGTTTTCGTTGGCAACGTCCCAAACGACCGTCTTCCACTCCGGATCGAAAATATGATAGCCGGAGTCGCCGAAGAGCTCGACGCGCGTCCCGCCCGGCTCCCGCGTATACATGAACAAGCCCTGCGTCACCCCGTGCTTCCCGGGGCCGGCCTCGACCGGCACCTCGTACTCGGCGCAGAGATCGGCGAGATCGATCAGATGCTGCGGATAGCCGTACCAGTACGCGACGTGGTGAAACCGGCCGGCCGCGCCCGTGCCATCCCGCATCACGGCGACCTCGTGCACCATCGGGCTCACGCTGAGCCACGCGCCGACCTCGACGCCGCGCTCGCCGATCTTCTGCTCGCGCAGCCGGAACCCGAGGACGTCCATAAAAAAGCGGCGCACGTCGGCGACATCGCTGGCCATCAGGTTGACGTGGTCGATACGCCGGGCCGGTATGCCGCGCAGCGGCCGCTTCTGCGGACGATTCCGAAGCTTGCTGCTCTTCCCCGATGGGGCCCGGTAGTACTCGACGTCCCACAGCGCCTCCATCGGATGGCCGTCCGGCGTGACGAAGCGGAAGGCTCGTCCGTGCCCGCGGTCGCCGTCGTGCCAACCGCGCCCCAGCCCGGCGGCGTCGAGGCGCCGCGCCAGCACCGGCAGAGCCTCGGAGGACGGCGTTCGCCATGCGACGTGGCCGAGCCCGGGTCCGTCGGCCTGCGTGAGCTTGAGCGTGTGATGGTAGAAGTCTTCGTACGCCCGCAGGTAGACCGAGGCTCCTTCCCGACCGCTCTCTTCGAAACCGAGCAGGTCGTGGAAGAACCACCGGCTCTCGTCCAGGCACGGCGTCAGCAGCTCGACGTGCGCGAGTTGAGCGATCAGCGGCGCGGTCGTACCCATCCAACGCCTCCAACTACGCCGGGACTCGCGGCGGTGGTCCGCTTGGACCGAACCCGGCGCAGAGCGGTGTTCGGCGTCTCGCGCCGCTCTACCCCCCCGTCTCGGCCGCGTTCGCACCCCGCCCTATTGAAGCAGGAGTGGTTCGCCGTCACGCCAAAGACGCCCCGGCATCATGACCAGCATGACCGGGCCCTGCCGGGCCGACCACGTAGGCAGCCTGCTCCGGCCGCCGGAGCTGTTGGAGGCGAGGTCCGCGGGTGGCGCCGCGGGCCGCCTTCGCGAGATCGAAGACCGGCATATCCTGCGCGTCCTCGGACGCCAGCGCGACCTCGGCCTCGACGTCTTCACCGACGGCGAACTGCGCCGCACGAATTTCATGAGCGATCTGCTGGACGCCGTCGACGGATTCGACAGCGGCGACGCGGTCGCGCGCACGTGGAGCGGAACAGCGTCGACGGCGCCCGGCGCGGCGCCGGTCAGCAGCGTGACCGGCATCGCCACGGCCAGGCTCACGCAGCGCCGGCGCCTCACCGCGCACGAGCTGCCCTTCCTGCAAGCGCACAGCGCCGGGCCGGTGAAGATCACGTTGCCGAGCGCCAACCAGTTTCCGGCGATCGCGTTCAAGCGCGGGGTCACCGACCGCGTCTACCCCAACCACTCGGCGCTGCTGTGGGACATCGTTCCCATTGTCAACGCGGAGATCCGCGCGCTTGCCGCCGCCGGCGTTCCCTACATTCAGATCGACGCGCCGCGCTACAGCTACTACGTCGACCCGAAGTGGCGTGACTACGTGCGCCGCGAGATGGGCGTCGAACCGGAGGCCGCGCTCGACGAAGCCGTGCGCGCGGACAACGCCTCGCTCGACGGTGCGCGCCGCGCCGGGGTGACCCTCGCGATCCACCTCTGCCGCGGCAACAACCGCAGCCAGTGGTACGCCGAGGGGGGCTACGACCTCATCGCCGAGCGGCTGTTCGGCGGGCTCGCGGTCGACCGGTTTCTGTTGGAGTACGACGACGAACGGTCGGGCACGTTCGAGCCGCTGCGCTTCGTGCCGCCGGGCAAGACCGTCGTCCTTGGCCTGGTCAGCAGCAAGCGCCCCCGACTGGAATCCGAGCGCGATCTGACCGGCCGCATCGAGCAGGCCGCGAAGTACGTGCCGCTCGAGCGGCTCGCGCTGAGCCCGCAGTGCGGCTTCGCCTCGACGATGGAGGGCAATTTGCTGTCGGAGGACGACCAGTGGGCGAAACTGCGGCTGGTGGTCGAGACCGCGCGCGACGTATGGAAGTAGCCCGGGGGTCGCATCGGCGGCCGGAGGGCCGCACACGCTGGGGGGTGACAGATGCGTAATCTGTTGGCGGCAGTGGCGCTTGCGGTGCTCGTGGTGGGCCTACCCGCGACCGGCTCGGTCGGGGCGCCGGCGGCGGCCGCGAAGCTCGGCAGCGTCATTCCGCTGACCGGGCGGTACGGCGGCGGGGGGGCGCAGGTGCGCGCCGGATACGAGCTCGCGGTGGACGACATCAACCGCGCGGGCGGCGTGACGGTCGGCGGTCAGCGCGTCCAGCTGCAGCTGTCCGTGCTCGACGACGAATCCGACCCGACGAAGACCGTGACCCGGATCGAGACGCTGGCCGGCCAGGGTGTCGTCGCGCTGCTCGGCGGCTTCGCGAGCGACATGCACGCGGCGGCGGCGCCGGTGGCGGAGAAGGACAAACTCCCGTACTGCGGCGTGGCGTTCGCGCTGCACAAGATCCACGAGCAGGGCTTCCGGTACCTCTTCTCCCCGTTCCCGAAGTCGCCGGACCTCGGCCCCGAGACGTACCGCATGCTGAACGCGAGCATCCCCGCCGAACAGCGGCCCCGGCGCGTCGCGATCTTCCAGGAGCGGACGGACTGGGGCCAGGAGATGGGCGACGTCTGGACGTCGCGGTCGCGCGAGTACGGCTACCAGATCGTGCTGCGGGCGCAGTATACGCCGCTGTCGCGGGACATGTCCGACATCATCCTGCGGGCGAAGAGCGCGGGCGCCGACGCCGTCTTCGCGCTGCCGAACCCGCCCGACGGGATCACGATGATCCGCCAGATGAAGGAGCTCGACTTCAACCCGAAGGCCATCGTGCTGATCCGGGCCGCCGACGTCGCCAGCTGGGCGCAGGCGCTCGGCAAGGACGGCGACGACGTGCTGCTGGCGCCGGGCTGGCACCACGACCTCAAGTCCCCGGGCGTAGCGCAGCTCAACGCCGAGCACGAGCAGCGCTTTCACCGTCCGGCGGACGTGATCGTTGGCCCGGCGTACGCGTGCGTCCAGATCGTGGCCAACGCGATCGGCCGCGCGGGACGGCTGGATCCGGGCGCGATCCGCGACGCGATGGCGGCGACGAACATGCAGACCGTGATGGGACCCGTGCGGTTCCGGCCCGACGGCACGGGCATCGTGACGACCGTCTTCGTCCAATGGCAGGCCGGGAAACAGGAACTGGTGTGGCCGAGAGACCTCGGCGGCGTGCGGCTGATCTATCCGGCTCCGCCCTGGCGTGCCCGCTAGTCCCGATCTGCTCGACGCGCGTGGCCTCGCGAAGACGTTCGGCGGGCTGCGCGCGGTCAACGATCTCTCGTTCACGGTTCGGACCGGGGAGATTTTGGGCCTCCTCGGTCCGAACGGATCCGGAAAGACCACCGTCTTCCACCTGATCGCCGGGGCGCTCGCGCCCGACCGCGGCGCGGTCGTCTTCGACGGCCGCGACATCACGCGGCTCGCGCCCTACCGGCGGGCGGCGCTCGGCATCGCGCGTACGTTTCAGCTGGTCCGGGCGCTCTCCGGGCTCTCCGTGCTCGACAACGTCCTCCTGGCGCGCCTCTACGGGCGGGAACGCGCCGCGGCGTTTGGGCAGGCGCGGTCGGACGCGCTCGAGTGCCTCCGGTTCTGCGGGCTCGCGGATCTCGCGGCGCGGCCGGCCGGCACACTCTCCCTCGCCGAACGCAAGCGCCTGGAGGTCGCCCGGGCGCTCGCCGCGGGGCCGCGCCTGTTGCTGCTCGACGAGCCGGCGGCCGGCCTCAATCCGACGGAAGTCGGCGCCCTGCTCGCGCTGTTCCGGCGGCTGCGCGGCGGCGGCATCACGATGGTGATCGTCGAGCACAACATCGGCGCCATTCGCGATCTGTGCGACCGGGTCGTCGTCCTCGACGCCGGCCGCAAGATCGCGGAAGGCCGGCCGGAGGACGTGCTCCGGCACGCCGGGGTAGTCGAGGTCTACCTGGGCGGATGATTCTCATGCAGAGCACGGTCTTCGGCCTGCTGATCGGCGCGCTCTACGGCCTCGCCGCGGTCGGTCTCACGCTCGTCTTCGGTGTGCTGAAGATGCTGAACGTCGCCCACGGAGAGCTGATCATGCTCGGCGGCTACGCCGCGTTCTGGTTCTTCACCCTCTGGCACGTCGATCCGTTCGTCTCGGTGCTGCCGGGCGGCGCGGCGCTGTTTCTCGTCGGCATGCTGCTCTACCGCGTGCTCTTCGGCCGGCTGCTCCGCGCCGCGGAGGAAACGAAGCTCAAGGACTCCATCCTGATCGGGTTCGGCCTCGCGCTCGTGCTCCAGACGATCGCGCTCGCCGCGTGGACGGGGGACGAGCGGGCGGTGACGACCGCCTACGCGGGCGGCGTCCTGCCGGCGGGTCCGGTCGTGATTCCGCTCGCGCGGCTCGGCGCGCTGGCCGTCGCGTTCGTGGCGGTGACCGCGCTGCATGTCTTCCTGCACCACACCTACCCCGGCAAGGCCATCCGCGCCACCGCGGAGGACGTCGACGCGGCGTCGCTGGCCGGTATCCCGGTCCCGGCGGTCTTTCTGTCGGCGTTCGGACTCGGGAGCGCGCTCGCCGGTGTCGCCGGAACGTTGGCCGCCGTCACCGACGCGGTCAGTCCATCGATCGGCCTCGCGTGGACGCTCAAGGCGCTGATCGTCGTGGTGCTCGGCGGGCTCGGCAGCGTCGCCGGCGCCTTCATCGCCGGGCTCGGTCTCGGTGTGGTGGAATCCGTGAGCGGCGTGCTGCTCGGAAACGCCTACCGGGAAGTGGCGGGCCTCGTCCTGTTTCTGGCCGTCCTCGCCATCCGGCCGCAGGGCCTGTTCGCGCGCGGATGACGAACGCCCGCCTGACCCTCGGCGGCGCGGCGCTCGCCGCCGCCGCGGTCGCGGCGGCGCTTCTTCCGGTCCTCACGCACAGCCGCGCCGTCCTCTCCTGGACGTTCCTCGTGCTGCTGTACATCGCGCTGGCGCAGTCCTGGAACGTACTCGGCGGGTTCAGCGGCCAGGTCAACCTCGGCCACGCGGCGCTCTTCGGCCTGGGTGCGCTGACGACGCGGTTTCTGTGGACGGCCGGCACGCCGATCGCCGCGGCGCTGGGGGCCGGCACCGGCGTCGCGGCGGCGACGGGAGTCCTCATCGGCGCGCCGGCGCTGCGGCTTCGCGGGCCGTACTTCGCGATCGGCACGCTCGCCGTCGCGGAGATTCTGCGGATCACGGCGGGCAATGTGCTGCCCGAGATCGCCGCGCTGCCGCCGCGCGCGCTCGCCGCGTACACGCTCGCGCCGCGCTACTATCTGGCCCTCGGCCTCGCGGCCGTCACCACCGGCGCCGCCGCGTGGATCGCGCGCTCGCGATTCGGCCGGGGCCTTGTGGCCGTGCGCGAAGACGAAGCGGTCGCCGAGAGCGTCGGCGTGAACGCGTACGGACACACGCTGGCGGCGTTCGTGATCTCGAGCGCGCTCGCGGGCGCCGCCGGGGGCGTCTTCGCCTACTACCACGTCGGCTTCTATCCGAGCTTCGCCTTCAGCCCGCTCTGGACGTTCGATCCGCTGCTGATCGTCTATCTCGGCGGCGTCGGCACGGTGGCCGGCCCGATCGCCGGCGCGCTCGTCTTCCTGGCGCTGCGGGAGGCGCTGGCCCTGCGGCTCGGCGAACTCCATCTTCTCATCTTCGGCCTGCTGTTCATCGCGATCGTGATCGCGCTGCCGGGCGGCATCGTCCAGGCGGCGCGCGGGCTGCTCGACCGGCCGCGCGCGATTCACACGACGGAGGTGACCTCGACGCCATGATGGATGAGCGCACGTGGCTGCGGCACTGCCTCGCAACGCTGGCCTACCGGACCGCGAAAACCGTGCGGGACGCGCCGCCCGGCTTCGGCGGCTTCCTGCTCGCGGAGCCGACGGCGATGACGCCGGCGCGCATCCTCTCGCACATGGGCGATCTCATGGGTTGGGCCCTGTCGATGGCCACAGGCCGGTCGGCGTGGCACAATTCGGCGCCCGGCGAGTGGGGGGGCGAGGTGGAGCGGTTCTTCGGCGCGCTCGCGGCGTTCGACGCCTACCTCGCCTCGCCGGCGCCGATCGAGGCGCCCGCGGAGCGGCTGTTTCAGGGACCGATCGCGGACGCGTTGACGCACCTCGGACAGCTCGCGACGCGCCGACGGCTGGCGGGCTCCCCGGTGCGGGGCGAAAACTATTTTGTCGCCGACATCGCGATCGGCCGCGTCGGGCTCGAACAGGCGCCGCCGGCCCGGGAACATCCGATCGTATCGGTGCAGCGGTCGGAGTGAACGAGACTAGATGACGTTGAGCTCGACGAGGCGCCGGCCCTGGAGCAGCCGGTCGAACGCAAGCGGGGTCAAGTCGAGGGTGCGGTAGCCGCCGTCGACGATCAACTCCGCGACGCCGCGGCCGACCGCGGGGGACTGCTGCAGCCCGTGCCCGCTGAAGCCGTTGGCAAAGACGACGTTTTCGTACGCCGGATGCGGTCCGACGATCCCGTTGTGGTCCACGGTGTTGTACTCGTAGTATCCGGCCCAGCTCTTCAAGACCTTGACCGCCTCGAACGCCGGGACCCGTCCGGCGAGCACGGGCCAGATGCGGTCGGGGAATAACCGTTCGTCCACTTCGTCGAGGGGCGCGTCGTCGGGATCGGGCTCGCCGCTCCGCGGCGGCGCGCCCGTCAGAAAGTTCGGCCCGTCCGCGCGGAACCAAATGCCCGACGGGTCGATCACGAGCGGGCAGCCGGGCAGCCCGGTGCGGCAGGCAAACAGAAACACGCAGCGGCGGCGCGCGCGCACCGGCAGATCGATCTCGAGCATCGCCGCGACCTTGGCGGCCCACGGTCCCGCCGCGTTGACCGCGGCGTCGCACGGCACCGTCGACCCGTCGGCCAGCGTCACCGCCGTCACGCGCCGTCCGGCCCGGACAAACCCGGCCGCGGCCTGCGCCGTGTAGGTGACCCCGAGCGACAACGCCTTGCGGCGAAACGCCTGCAGCAGCGCGTACCCGTCGAACCAGCCTTCGCCCGAGAGGCCGAGTGAGGCGGCGGCGATGCTCCCGACGTTCATCCACGGAAAATGCCGAGCCAGCTGCCCCGGGGTGAGCAGGGTCACGTCGACGCCGTGCTCGCGCTGGACCCGGTGGTTCTGCTCGAGCACCGGCACGCCTGCCGCGGTCGCGAGAAAGAGGTAACCGGGCTCCGCCAGCCCGACGTCGGCGCGATCGCCGCCGACCGAAAGATGCGCGCCGATATGCCGCAGAAAGTCGATGCCGAAGCGGGAGATTTCGATGTTGACCGGCGTGGAAAACTGCTGGCGGATCGCGCTCGCCGAGAGCGCGGACGACGCGTAGCGGTAGCTCGGATCGCGTTCGATCACCACGACGCTGCCCCGAAACCGCGGATGGCTCGCGAGAAAGTAGGCGACCGAGCTGCCGACGGCTCCCCCACCGACGACCGCGACGCGCTGGGCCATGCCGGCGCCGTCCGAGCCGCTACGGCGCGTCGATGATCTCGACGCGCGTGATCGCCACCGGCTGCTCCGGGCGGTCGTTGGCGTCGCGCGGCATCCGCGCGATGCGCTTGACCAACTCGACCGACTTGTCGTCACACTGGCCGAAGATCGTATAGCCGGTGCCCTTCGGCACGAGGCGGCCGCCCCGCACGCAGCCGGCCTCGTCGAGGCACGGGTTGAGACCGGGCAGCGGCGCCTCCGTGATGAAGAACTGCGATCCGTTGGTGTTGGGACCGGCGTTGGCCATGGCCAGCCGTCCCGGGCGATCGAAGACCAGATCGGCGTGCAGCTCGTCCTCGAAGCGGTAACCCGGGCCGCCGGTTCCGGTTCCGGTCGGATCGCCACCCTGAATCACGAACCCGGGAATAACGCGGTGAAAAACGATGCCGTTGTAATACGGCTTGTTGTGCTGGGCCTTGCCGGTTCGCGGATCCACCCAGTCCTTCTTGCCGGTGGCGAGGCCGATGAAGTTGCCCGCCGCCTTCGGCGCCTTGTCCGGAAACAGCTCGCAGCGAAGGTCGCCGAGGGTCGTGTGGATGACGGCGACCGGATGGCGCTGCGCGGCGGCATCCGCCCCCGCGACGAACGCGAGGACGGCCAAGGTGCCGAGGAAAATCTGAAGCGGAAGCAGGTCGTACGATGCGCGTATGATCATGCACCTCTCCTTCCCACGAACACGGCGGCGTTCCTTCATCCCGACGGGCCTCGCGATCACCGCCGTGGATCTCGCGGCGGCCGCGGTGATACCGTCCGCGCCGCACGGCCGCCTGCTGAGCCCCTAGCCTCTGTCGCTTCGCTTGACGCGCGGCCGCCGCTCCGCTACAGTGTCGAGTGTAGACGACAGTCATTTTCATAAGAAAATAACTATCGGAAGAAACGCGGTGTCCAGACCCGGAGGTGGACGGTGACCCGACATCGTCTCCACGCCCTGCTTCGCCGCGCCGGCCTGCGCGTCACACCGCAGCGCGTGGCGGTGCTCGAAACTCTTGCCGCCGGCCGCCACCTCGCGACGTGTCAGAACGTCTGGCAGCGTGCGCAACGCCGCACCGACGGGCTCGGTCTCGTCACCGCCTACCGCATCCTCGAGCGGATGCGGAGGGCCGGCCTCGTGGAAGAGGTCGACATCCGCGGCGTCGCCCACTTCGGGCTGTCGGACCGTCACCACGACCACACGATCTGCCGGCGCTGCGGCACGATCGAAGCCACCGACGGCTGCCTCCTGGACTCGCTTGCCGGGAAGCGACTCCGCGGCACCGGGTTCCTCGTTCAGGGACACCGTCTCGATCTCTTGGGGCTCTGTCAGAGCTGCCAGCGGGCGGGCTGACCGGACCCGTTTGGCACGCCTCGCGACGAGAGGCCCGCGTCGACGGGAACCTCGGTGACACCCTCGTTCGGGAGACGCGCGGTACTGGCCGGCGCCGCCGCCGCGGCGATCGCGCTGCTCGGCCGCAGGGCCGGACGGCCGTGGGTCGATGCCGCTCAGGCGGCCCCGGCGAAGATTACGGTCGTCGCCGCCGAGAACTTCTACGGAGACGTCATCGCCCAGATCGCCGGCGGCCGCGCGTCCGTAACGAGCATCATCAGCGATCCAATCGCGGACCCGCACGAGTATGCGAGCAGCGTGCGCGACATGGCCGCGATCGGCCGGGCGCGGCTCGTCGTGATCAACGGCCTCGGATACGACGGCTTCATGCCCAAGCTGCTCAAGGCCACGCCGAATTCGACGCGCGAGGTGCTGGACGTCTCCCGGATCACCGGCAAGAAAGCGGGCGACAACTGGCACATCTGGTACGATCCGGCGATCATGCCCAAGTTCGCGCGCGCCTTCACCGACTTCTTCGTGCGTGTCGACCCCGCGGGCGCCCAATCGTACCGAAGCCGGCTGCTGCGCTTCGACGCCGCCTACAGGCCCGTTCGGACCGAGATCGCGGCGATCCGCGCCAAGTTTGCGGGCGCGCCGATCGGGGCGACGGAGCCGATTTTCGAGAACATGGCGGTCGCGCTCGGCATGGAGACCCTCACGTCGCGGGAGTTCCAGAAAGCCGTGGAAGAAGGCGAAGATCCCCCGGCCCGCGCGATCGCGGAGATGCAGGATCAACTCCACCTCCACGAGATCAAGGTGCTCGTCTACAACGTCCAGACGGTCAGCAGGGTGACGGAGCGGATCCGGAAGGACGCGGCCCGCCTCGGCGTGCCGGTCGTCGGTGTGTCGGAGACGCTGCCGCCGGGGCTCACCTATCAGAACTGGATGATCAAACAGCTGAACGAGATCGAGCGGGCCCTGAGCAGGGAACGATGAGCGGCGGGATCCTCTCGAGCAGCGGCACGGCGCGGAGCGCCGACACGGCGGTGGCCGCCGAATCCGCGACGCTGGCGTTCGGCGCGCGCCGGCTCTGGGAGAACCTCACCTTCGCCGTCCCGCGCGGCGAGTTTCTCGTCGTGCTCGGGCCCAACGGCGCCGGCAAGACCTCCCTGCTCCGTGTCCTGCTCGGCCTGCAGCCGCTGACGTCCGGCGCGGTGCGCCTCGCCGGGCGCGCGCCGCGGCGCGGAGATCCGAACGTGGGATACGTGGCCCAGTACCGCGCGATCGATCCGGACCTGCCGGTGCTGGGCCGCGATCTCGTCGGCTTCGGCCTCGACGGACACCGCTGGGGCCCGCCGATCAGGACCCCGGAATCCGGCGCCCGCATCGACGAGGCGCTCGACCTCGTCGGCGCCCGACCGTACGCGGACACGCCGGTCGGGCGCCTGTCGGGCGGCGAGCAGCAGCGCCTCCGAGTCGCCCAGGCGCTCGTCGCGAGGCCGGCGCTGCTGCTGTGCGACGAGCCGCTGCAGAGTCTGGACCTCTACTATCAGCGCGCGGTGGTCGAGCTGATCTCGGACTGGAACCGTCGCCGCGGAGCGACGGTCGTCTTCGTCACGCACGACATCAATCCGGTCCTGCCCTTCTCCGACCGCGTCCTGCTGCTGGCGGCGCACCGATGGGCGCTGGGACCGGTCGACGACGTGCTGTCCGCGCAGACCCTCAGCCGGCTGTACGATGCGCCCGTTGAAGTATTGCGACACGCCGGGCGCCTCGTGATCCTCGGGGCCGACCTCGGCGCCCACGCGCACGAAGACGAACCCGCGCACCGGCTCGCGGGCGCCCGCAACCGCGCATGACGCCGGCCTCGATCTGGCAGTATGGCTTCGTCCACAACGCGCTGATGGTGGGGGCGGTCACCGCGATCGTGGCCGGCAGCGTCGCGCCCTTCGTGACGCTCCGCAACCAGGGCTTCGCGGTGCACGGCCTGGCCGAAGTATCGTTCGCCGGCGCGGCGGGGGCGGTGTTCCTGAGGCTGCCGATCGAACTCGGCGTGCTCGTGGCGAGCTTTCTCGCCGCGATCGGCTTCGGCTCGCTCGGCGTGCGGTTGCGCGAGCGCGACGTCGCGATCGGGAGCGTCCTGGCCTTTTCCACGGGGTGCGGCGTCCTGTTTCTCACCCTGTACCGTACCTATTCGACCGACGCGTTCAGCATTCTCTTCGGATCGATCCTCGCCGTCGGCACGGACGACGTGATCCGGGCCGCGGTCGTCGGCGCGGTCGCGCTCGCGGGCCTCGCGGTCATCGGCCGGCCGCTCCGCTTTGCGAGCATCGACCCGGAGGTCGCCGACGCGCGCGGCGTCCCGGTCCGGCTTCTCTCCACCCTGTTCCTGCTCGTGCTGGCGCTCGCGGTCACGGTCACGGTACAGGTGATCGGCGTCCTGCTGGTCCTCACGCTGCTGATCGCCCCGGCAGGCACCGCCCAGCGTCTCACGCTGCGCCCGGCGCGCATCACGCTGTACAGCACGCTGATCGCTCTCGGCGCGACGCTCGGCGGCATCGTCTGCGCGGTGCTCACCTCGCTGCCGGTGAGTTTCTTCGTCCCGACCTTCAGCCTTGGAGCGTATCTCCTTGCGCGGTGGTTCGGGCCCGTGCAGCAGAGCGCGCGGGCCGCGCGCGCGGCCGTGCGCGACGAAGGACGCGTCGCGGGCTCCGCATAGACCCCCGCCGCGAAACCGCGTTCGGGGGGCCACTCTTCACAACATCCGCACAATGTGACGGTTGAGTCTGGGAAAAATGAGGGCGGGTGGGAGAGCAAAGCGAGAGGAGGTAACGACGATGCTTGTTGCGCTGCTTCTGCTCGCCGGACTGGCGATGTGGGCGACTGGTCACCTGATCCTTCAGTAACACGAATCGCGCGGCTGTAAAGGCCGCCGAGGCCCGCGGTGCCGGACAGGCCGCGGGCCTCGATATTTCCTCAGCCGGAGGGTGCGAACGCCTCGACGAAGCGCCCGTCTCGGTTGATCGGCGGCTGAGACAAGGCTCAGGCGTCCCGCCGCGCGAGCGCCTCCGACACGGTGTTGAACAACGGGATCGCCGTGCCGAGCCCGGCGACCTCTATCAAACGGCGAACCATCGACCCGCCCGGCGCAACGATGGCGAGCCGCACCCGCGAGGCGACGAGCCGCTGCTGCGCGCGCAGCAGCGCGCGCACGCCCTGGCTGTCGAAGTACGACACGCCGTCGAGCACGACGACGATGAGGCCCCGGGCGTCCGCGGCGACGCGTTCCAAAGTCTCCAGAAACCGCACCGCGTTCGACAGATCCAGGTCGCCGAACGGCGTCACAACCGGCGTGCCGTTCTCCGTCCGCACGTCGATCCGCGCGGCACCGAGGGTTCCGGCCTGCGGGCCGGGCGCCCTATTCTCGCCGGCTTCGATGGGCGGCGGCGCGTGATCGACGGCGTCCTCGACCGGCGCCGGCGCGGACGGCTTCGCCGAGAGTTCCGGAATCCGGAAGGCCGCCGGCGCCGGGGAAGCCGGCCCGACGACGGAGGGCCCCGCCAGAACGGCGTGCGCCGGCTGGAGGCGCATGGTGAGCCGGACGATCGTGCCCTTCTCGCCGGTGACGACGTGCACGCCGTCGGTAAGCGCCCGCATCAGATTGAACCCGCGACCGCCGGGGTTGTCCGGACGGTCGCGCCGCCAGCGCCCCGCGTCCTCCACCTCGACCCGCAGCACCGAATCCTCGCGGTACGCGCGCACGTGGATCGTGCCGGTGGCCGCCCCGTAGGCGTGCTCGACCACGTTGTTCACGGCCTCGCCGACGGCCACGTTGAGATCGAACGACCGCCGTGGGTCGAGGCCGACGCCGGCGGACAGCTGCGCCACCGCCTGCCGCACGAGGCGCAGGCTCGACGGCTCGGCCGGAAGCGTAACGTCGAGCCGGTCCACGGGGCCGGGCGCGAGCGCGATCGCGACGATCGCCACGTCGTCGCGCGCCTGGCTTCCGGACAGTATGCGGTCCAGGATGCGGTGGGCGGGATCGGGGGACGCGTCGGCCTGCTCCGCCCGAACAGCCGCGACCAACGCGGCATGGCCGGCCGCGGCGTCGCGGCCGAACTCGATCAGCCCGTCGGTATACAGCACGAGCAGTGACCCGGGCGTGAGCTGCACGGTCCAGGTCGACAGCGAGCCGGCGTCCAGGAACCCAAGCGGCAGCCCGCCGGATGTCAGCGTGACCACGCGCGGGCCCTCGGCGACAACCGGCGCCGGATGGCCCGCCGCGGCGTACGTGAAGGTCAGCGCGAGCGGATCGTACAGGCCGACGATCGCCGTCGTCATGCCCTCCTGGCGGTTCAGGGCCAGGACGTGGTTGGCGAGGGACAGTACCTTGGCCGGCTCATGGCCTTCCAGCGCGGCGGTCCGGATCGCCTGGCGGACCTGGCCCATCATCACCGCGGCCTGAAGGCCGTGACCGACGACGTCGCCGATCGCCACGCACAGCCGGCCGTCGTTCAGCCGGAAGACGTCGTACCAGTCGCCGCCGACGTCGGCCGCCCGCGTCGCCGCCAAATAGGCCGCGTCTACGCGGATGCCCGGCATCTGCGGGATGTCGGCGGGTAGGAGCGCCCGCTGCAGCGTGGTCGCGACCTGATGCGCGCGCGCGTAGAGGCGGGCGCGCTCGACCGCCTGGGCGGACTGCCGGCCGAGGCTCAGCATAAACTCCAGTTCCTCGGGCGAGAACCGCCGTTCTTCGACCCAGTTGGCGTACATCGCGCCGAGCGCGCGGCCGTGCAGCATCAGCGGGATCGCGGCGCGGGCCCCCCGCCGCACCGGATCGGCCGGCGGCTCCGGTTCGTGGTAGCTGGCCTGAAAGACCTGCCACGACGGAAACCACACCACCCGCTGGCTCCGCATCGCGTCGACGAGCGGCAGGATCCGCCGCGGCTCGCGCCACCAGCGATCGTGGAGCTCCGGTGAATACCCGAGCACGGCGACGACCGCCAGGTTCTCCGCTTCGTCGGCAGCCAGGCACAGCGCGGCCGCGGCGGCGCCGGCTTCTTCGGCCATCTGCCGCAGCGTGAGCTCGCCGACCTCTTCGGGCGTGAGCGCCTCGGAAAGCGCTGCGGTGAACGCCTGCAGCCGTCCGATCCGGCGGGCGGCCTGCTCCGCCGTCCGGCGCGCGGCGGCCTCCGCTTCGTGCAGACGGGCGGCGTCCACGGCGAGGGCCGCCCGGTGGGCGATCTGCTCGGCGAACGCGAGATCTTCGGGGCGGTACCGCCGCCCCGATTCCGCCGTGATCAGGCTCATCTGCCCGATCACGCGCCCGCGCGCGCTGAGAGGAACCGCGATCGAGGACCGTAGACCCAACCCGCGAAGGGTGGCCAGCACGCCCGGATCGGACACCGCCTGGACAAGCATCTCATCCGGGATGTCCTCGAGCAGCTCCGGCCGCCCCGTGTTGATGATCCGCCACCGGCCCTCCCGGACCCGCGGGTCCGCGGCCGTCTGCTGCTGCAGCTGCCGCGCGAGGGCCACTTTGGCGGGATCGCGGTGCACCACGATGACGTTCTGCAGCTCGCCGGCGTCGTCGATGATGTCGATGGCGCACCAATCCGCGAGACGCGGGACGAGCAGCGCCGCGACGCCCCGCAGCAGGCTCTCAACCGATAGCGAGGCGGTGAAGAGATCGCCCGCCTCGATCAGGAACTGCTGCTGCCGCTCGACGCGCTTGCGCTCCGCGATGTCGCGCGCGATCGTCGACGCCCCGACGAGCCGGCCGACGGTGTCCCGGATCGGAGAGATCGTGAGCGAGACATCGAGGATCGTACCGTCCTTCTTCACCCGGGTGGTCTCGTAGCGTTCGACCGGCTCGCCACGCGCGAGGCGCGCGATGAGCGCCGGGATCTCGCCGGCGCGGTCGGGCGGCGTCAGCATCGCCACGGGCCGCCCGATCGCCTCCGCGGCGGTGTAGCCGTACATGCGCTCCGCGCCGGCGTTCCAAGTAAGGATGATCGCGTCCATCGACTTCGCGAAGATGGCGTCGTCCGAGGACTCCACGATCGCGGCGAGCTCCCGCGAAGACTGCGCCTGACGCCGCAGGCGCGCCATCGCCTCGCTCAGCCCAATCGTGGAGGCCGCGAACAGCAGCGCGAAGAGGATCAGCCCCGGGTCGACGGCGGTGCCGCGTGCCGGTCCCAGCAGCACGTACCACGCGCCGAAGAGACCGATCAGCGCGCTGAGCAGGCCGGGACCGCGGCCGGCCAGATAGGCGATGACGGCGATGACCGGCAGGTAGAGAAACGTAAACGCGCGCGTCGGATAAGACTCATGCAGCAGGACGACGACCGCGCTCGTCGCGAGCGACGTCAGCAGCGCGCCCCCGAACGCAGGCCAGGCCGGCGCGAACCGGGACGGCGACGCGGCCGGGTGGGGCTCAGCCGATTGAGACATTCTGTCGGGTGCTCATGCCCGGGTGCCGCTCCGTTCGCTCCGGCCCAAAACCGTCCCTCCACGGATATGCCCGTGAGGCCGGCGTTTCGGCTTCGCGACCCCCGGGGGAACCGACTTAGGCCGGCGGGCCCGAGCGGAGGTGCCAAGAACCTGACGGCGCTCCACCGGGGTCAATCTTCACAGCGCGCCCCTCACGATCCTGGGCGCCGGCGGCGGAGGCACCGGCAGCCCTCCGCGTAGGAATCGCTTCCGTCGCCCTGAAACCTTCGGCATCATGAAGACGCTCCTGGACAAGCTCAATCTACGCGACGTCAATCCCGGCGCCTGCACCGGCCCCGACGGCTGGCTCTCCGATCCGCGCGGGGAAACGCTCGTCTCGTACAACCCGGCCACCGGCGAGGCGATCGCCCGCGTCGTGCAGGCGACGGCCGCCACCTACGACGCGGTGGTCGGCGCCGCCGGGGAGGCGTTCCAAGCCTGGCGCGCGCTTCCCGCGCCGAAGCGCGGCCAAGTGGTACGCGACCTGGGCATGGCGCTGCGCGAGCTCAAGGAACCGCTCGGCGAGCTCGTGACGCTCGAAAACGGCAAGATCAAGGTCGAAGGCATGGGCGAAGTGCAGGAAATGATCGACATCTGCGACTTCGCCTCCGGCCTCTCCCGGCAGCTCTACGGGGTCACCACGCAGTCCGAGCGCGCGGGGCACCGGATGTACGAGCAGTGGCATCCGCTCGGCGTCGTCGGCATCATCACCGCGTTCAACTTTCCGGTGGCTGTCTGGTCTTGGAACTCCGCCATCGCGGCGGTCTGCGGCGACACGATGGTCTGGAAGCCCGCCTCGGCGGTACCGTTGACCGCCGTCGCCGTCCAGCAAATTACAAACCGGGTCTCCGCCGACCACGGCGTGCGCGGAGTGTTCAACCTCGTCATCGGCAGCGGCGACACGATCGGCGCGCGCATGCTCGACGATGCGCGCCTGCCGCTCCTCTCGTTCACCGGCTCGGTGCGGATGGGCCGGCAGGCCGCGGAACGCGTGGCCCGACGGCTCGGCCGCTCCATCCTCGAGCTGGGCGGGAATAACGCCGTCATCGTGACCGAGGACGCGGACCTCGACCTCGCGGTGCGCGCCATCGTGTTCGGCGCCGTCGGGACCGCGGGACAGCGCTGCACGACCACACGGCGGATCATCGCGCATCGCAGCATCGCCCCCGCCCTCGCGCGCCGACTGGTGAAGGCGTACGAACAGGTGACGATCGGCGACCCGATGGAAGAAGGCGTGCTGATGGGCCCGCTCCTCAACGAGGCCGCCGTGGATGCAATGATGGCCGCGCTCGAGACCGTCAAGGCCGAGGGTGGAGAGATCCTCACGGGCGGCCGCCGCCTCCCGGGAAAGGGGCGGTGCTTTGCCGCGCCCGCTGTGGTCCGGATGCCGCGGCAGACGCCGATCGTAAGGGAAGAAACGTTCGCGCCGATCCTCTATTTAATGGAATACGGGACGCTGGACGAGGCGATCGCCATCCACAACGAGGTACCGCAGGGCCTGTCGAGCGCGATCTTCACGACCAACTTGCTCACCGCCGAGCGGTTCCTCTCCACCGCCGGGTCGGACTGCGGCATGGCCAACGTCAACGTGGGCACGAGCGGCGCCGAGATCGGGCTCGGCTTCGGCGGCGAGAAGGAGACCGGCGGCGGCCGCGAGGCGGGTTCCGACGCGTGGAAGGCCTACATGCGGCGGCAGTCCAACGTGATCAATTGGTCTCGCGAACTCCCGCTCGCGCAAGGCATCAGGTTCGGCGACTGACGGCCGCGACCGGCGTCGAAAGGCCGGCGGCCCGCGGCGCCTCCCGGATCCGCGCCGCGTCCGCGGCGAACGGCGGGGTCATCGGCCGGCTCCTGCCGCGCGGCGTTCCGCCGCACCCGATGTCCGCATCAAACCTCGACCCGATGTTCCCGCCCGGGCGGCGGCGCTAGAGTGTAGGAAATGCCCGCGGACCGCGGGCGACGCGCAAAACATGGAGGACGCTCGTGCTTCGGCGGACATCGTGGGTCTATGCCCCTCTCATCACCCTGTTCGCGGCGCTGCTCGGCGCCGCACACGCCGGTCCGGCCGCCGACGAGGCCGCCGGTCTCACGGGCAATGTGCTCATCGCCGACGCGGACAACGACAGAATCATCGAGGTGACGCCCGACAAGCGTATCGTGTGGGAGTTCCCGCGGCCCGGCGATCTCGCGCCCGGCCAGACCTTCCTCGGCCCCGACGACGCGTTCTATACGCCGGGCGGCCGCACGATCATCACCAACCAGGAAGAAAACCACACGATCGCCATCATCGACTACGCGACGCGCAGGATCGTCTGGGAATACGGGCACGCCGGTCACCCGGGCAGCGCGCCGGGCTATCTCAATACGCCGGACGATGCCTACCAGCTCCCCGACGGCCGGGTGGTCGTCGCGGACATCAAGAATTGCCGTGTGCTGCTCTTCGATCCCCCGCCCGCCCACCGCATCCAGCGGCAGTTCGGCAGGACCGGCCGATGCGACGCCGCGCCGGGGCACTTCATGTCGCCGAACGGCGATACGCCGCTGCCGAACGGCCGTCTCCTCGTCACCGAGATCGGCCGGCACAGCGCCTCGGAACTCGACCTGGCGACCGGACAGATCGTCCGCCGGACCCCGTTGCCGGTCGTCTACGCATCGGACACGCAACTCACCCGCGCCGGTGAGTACTTGACGGTGGATTATGTGCATCCCGGCAAAGTGGTCGTCGTCTCCAGGACCGGCAAACTGCTGTGGTCGTACGCGCCGAAGTCCGGTCCGGGAGTTCTGAACCATCCGTCTCTCGCCGTCGAGCTGCCGAACGGCAACATCCTTCTGAACGACGACGACAACAACCGCGTCATCATCCTCAACCGGCAGACCAAGCGGATCGTCTGGCAGTATGGCGTGACGGGGGTCGCGGGCCGGAAGCCCGGCTACCTGAAAGACCCCGACGGCGTCGACCTCAAGCCGGCGTCGTTCGGACGCTAGTGCCGCAGGCATCCCTCCTCCGGCACGCGCTGCTGGCCGCGGCCCATTCGCCCCGGCTGGCGGCGGCGGCGCACCGGCACGGCGGCCGGATCGGCGTCTGGCGGTTCGTCGCCGGCGAGTCGCTCGACCAGTGCGTCCCCGTGCTGCGGCGGCTCAACGGCGACGGACTGCTCACGAACACGACGGTACTCGGCGAAGGCGTCACGGACGCCGGCGTCGCGGAGTCGATCGTGAACCAATACATGGCCGTGCTGGACCGGATCGACGGCGAACGGCTGCAGACCAACATCGCCGTCAAGCTGACGAACCTCGGGCTCGAGTTCGGCGAAGACGTCGCCTACCGCAATGCCGCGCGGCTCGTCGAGCACGCCGCGCGGTACGCCAACTTTGTCCGAATCGACATGGAGGAGTCCCGGTACGTCGACGCCACGCTGCGAATCTACCGCCGGCTGCGGGAGTCCGGCCACGATCGCGTTGGCGTCGTGCTCCAATCGTACCTCTACCGCAGCGAGCGCGATCTCGTGGATCTCCTCCCGCTCGCGCCCAACGTGCGTATCGTGAAGGGCGCGTACCTCGAGCCGGCGGGCGTGGCCTATCCACGCAAGGCCGACGTGGACCGCGCCTACGTGCGGCTCGTCGAAAGCGCGTTGAGCGCGCAGGCGTACACCGCGGTCGCGACCCACGACGACCGGATCATCCGCCGCACCGTTGAGTTTGTAACGCGCCGGGCCATTCCGCCGGCCGCGTTCGAGTTCCAGATGCTGCTCGGCGTGCGTCCGCGGCTGCAGCTCGACTTGGCCCGGCAGGGCTATCGTGTCCGCGTGGCGGCGCCGCACGGCCCGGAGTGGTATCCGTACCTGATGCGGCGCCTCGCGGAGCGCCCCGCGAACGTCCTGTTCGTCGCCCGCAACCTTCTGCGGCAGTAGGGTCCGCCGGCGCGCCGCCGAAAGTCTGTACGGCGATCCGCCTACACGCGTACGGAGGTCTCGCATGCCCCCCGAGCAGGCGCACAAAACGAGCCGTCTCGACCCGCCGGATCCGGCCGCGCTGCCCGAGCCGGTCCGCCGCATGTTGGATGAAGAGACGCGGCGGTTCGGCACCCCGCTGAACACGACGACGGTGTGGACACACCACCCCGCGCTGCTGACCGCGTACAAGGCGTGGAGCAAAGCGATGAGCGAGGCGGCGCTGATCCCGCCCGGCCTCAAGTACCTCGTCTACGTCAGGGTCGCGTCGCTCAACGGCTGCCCGTTCTGAGTGGACATCAACACCGCCTCGGGACAGGCGGCCGGCATCGACGATGAGAAGTTCGCGCACCTCGCCGGCTACGCGGCCAGTCCGGTGTTCACGCCGGTCGAACGGCTGGTCCTCGCGTACGCGGACGCGGTGACGATCACCGGACGCGACACGACGGATGAGCTGTTCGCCGCGCTGCGCGGGCAGTTCTCCGCCGACCAGCTCGTGGAGCTGACGGCGCACATCGCGTTCGAGAACTTCCGCAGCCGCTTCAACCACGCGTTCCGCATCGAAGCACAGGGATTCTGCAGCGTGCCGAGGTAGAACGTGCCGTCGAAGAGGTAAGTCCACGGGGTCCGAGGTGACTGGTTGATGCGGCGCATCGCGGCAGCCGTACTTCTCCTTGCGTTCACGGCGGGGATGCCCGCCGCCGGCCAAGGGCGGTCGATCGTCGTCGGCGCCATTTATCCCGTCGAGGGGCCGCAGGCGGCGCCGGGAGCGGGCGTCGACGAGTACCACGGCCTGCTCCTCGCCGCGGCCTACGTCAACGCGCACGGGGGCATCGGGGGCCGGGCGGTCCAAATCCGGCTCGCGTCCGCGCCGTCATCGGACGCGGCGCCCGACGCGGTCGAGCAGCTGGCGGAGAGCGGCGTTGCCGTCATGGCCGGCACCTACGGGAGCGTCATCGCCCGGCCGGGCGCGGCGGCCGCCGGACGGCTCGGCGTCGTCTACTGGGAGACCGGCGCGGTCGGCGAGATCCCCGCGGAAGCCCGGCCCGGCGCGCATTTCTTCCGCGTCGCCCCGAGCGGCGGCGTGCTCGGCCGCGAGGCCGTCGCCTTCGTGCGCGATCGACTCGCGCCGCGCCTGCACCGGCCGGGCCCGCTTCGCTATACGGTCGCCTACGTGAACGACGCGTTTGGCCGGTCGGAGGCCCGGGGGGAAATCGCGGAGATCCACCGATCGGGGCTGCCGCTCGCCGCGGGTCTCCCGTTCGATCCGTGGCACGTCGACTACGCCGCCCTCACCCGCGAGATCGCGGACGCCCGGACCGATGTGCTCATCGTCGGGGCCTACATGGAGAACGCGGTGGCGCTGCGCCGGGCGATCTTGAAGGCGCGCGTGCCGCTCGCCGTCAACATCGGCGGCTGCTCGGCCTACATCATGCCGGAGTTCGGACGGCGGCTCGGCACGGGCGCGGTCGGCGTCTTCTCCGCCGACAAGACCGGCGATCTGCTCCCCACTCGGGCACTCACGCCGCATGCGGCACAGGCCCTCCTCTGGGCGCGGCAGACCTTCCGGGAGCGGTACGGCCATCCGCTGTGGGAGCCCGCGCTCTCGGGCTTCACCGGCGGCCTGGCGCTCTTCGAGGAGGTCTTGCCGCGGGCGCGCGACCTCTCCGCAGCCGGGATCGCGGAGGCGGCGCGCGCCGCAAACCTGCCCGCGGGCGCGCTGCCCAACGGGGCGGGACTCCGGTTCGGCGCGCCCGGGACGGCCGCGGCGGGAGAGAACCTGCGCGCGTCGAGCGTGATCTGGGAGTGGATCGCCCCCAACACGCGCGCGCTCGTGTGGCCGCCGCAGTTTGCCACCCACGCGATCGTGCTCCCGTAATGGCGCACGTCATAGGATCCGCTGCGGACGAGGTTTCGCAGCCCAACCTCGTCGAGCACAACCGGCAGCTCGCACGCTGGACGCGGCTCTCCTCCAACGAAGATGAATACCGTGCCTCCGAGTACGCGGAAGCGCAGCTCCGTGCGTTCGGCTACCGTACGCAGATCGTCGTGCACGACGCCTACATCAGCCTGCCCGGCCCTGCGGCCCTGCAGGTCACGCTGCCCGCGGCGCGCGAGGTCTTCTGCATCACGCACTCGATGGGACGCCCCACCGGCCCCGAGGGCGTCGCCGCGGATCTCGTCGACGTGGGCAAAGGCCGCCCCGAAGACTACGCGCGCGCCGGCGCCGCCGGGAAAATCGCGCTCGTCGACGACCTCGCGACGCCGGAGCAGGCCGTGCTCGGCTCGCAGGTCGGCGTCGCCGGGCTCATCTTCGTCAGCGGCCGGCACGCCCACGAGATGTGCGTCTCGCCCGTGTGGGGCAACCCCGCCCCGAGCACCGCCGGCACCTTGCCCACCATTCCGATGCTCTCGGTGCACCAGGCGGACGGCCGGGCGCTGCAGCGGCTCTGCACCGAAGGACGGACCGCCGTCCGGTTGACGGCCGAAGTGCGAACCGGATGGACCAAGACGCCGATCGTGCTCGCCGACCTTGCCGCGGGCCACCCCGACGCCGACCCGGGGACGTTCGTGCTGTTCTCAGGGCACCTGGACGGCTGGCACCTCGGGGCGATGGACAACGGCAGCGCGAATGCGACGACGCTGGAAGTGGCCCGCGTGCTCGCCGGGCGGCGCTCCGTGTGGCGGCGAGGCATGCGCGTGGCGATGTGGTCGGGCCATTCGCACGGGCGGTATTCCTCGTCGGCCTGGTACGCCGACAACCACTGGTTCGACCTCGCGGAGCACTGCGTCGCGCACGTCAACATCGACTCGGTGGGCGGCGCCGGAGCCGACCGTTTCGTAACGAACTCGATGCCGCAGACCGCGGGCCTGGGCGTATGGGCGGTGCGGCAGATCGCGGGCGCGGCACTCACGCCGAAGCGGGTAGGCCGGGACTCCGATCAGTCGTTCCTCGGCATCGGCATCCCGTCGCTCTTCGGCTCGCTCTCACACCAAGAAGACGGCAGCCTCGGCTGGTGGTGGCACACGCCGCACGATACGCTCGACAAGATCGATCCGGAGCGGCTCGTGCGGGACGCGAAGATCTTCGCGCTCGCCCTCGAGCGGCTGCTCGCGGACCCGGTGCTTCCGCTCGACTACGCCGCCGCGGCCGCCGACCTGCGGAACGAGTTGCGGACGCTCGCCGCGGAAGCGGGACCGTCCGTCGACCTGACGGCGGCTATTTCGGCCGCCGGACGCCTCGAGGAACTGTGCGGCCGGTTGGCCGGCACGGCGGGCGGCGCCGCGGCCACGCAGGCCCACGCGATCAACGCCTGCCTCGCCCGGCTCGGACGGACGCTGATCCCCGCGACGTACACCGTCGCGGGCTCCTATGCCCACGACCCCGCGCTCGACACCGTGTTTCTACCGCGGCTCGCCGCGGCCAAACGCCTCGCCGGACTGCCGCCGGACGGCAACGAGGCGAAGTTTCTCCGCGTCGACCTTGTCCGCGGCCGCAACGCCGTGCTCGACGCGCTGCGGACCGCCTGCTGGATCGTCGAAAGCTGTCTGGCGTCGGCCGCCTAGGCTTCCACGACCTCCCGCGCCTGCTCGAGCGCCCAGACCAGGCGGTTCTGGCCGCGGGTCAGGTGCGCGCGCAGGATGCCCTCCTGGGCGGTGTTCCCGGCCGCCCGCGGGGCGGACAGTGCCGGCGCGAGATCCGGGAGCGGCGGCACGTTGACCGCCGGATCGTGCCAGAAGGCCGGCATCCGGCCGTAGTTCACCGGGATCAAGAGGCGGCCGAGGCGCCGCTGTGCCGCGTTGAAACGCCGCACCGCCGCGGCCTTGGCCGTCCCCCGCCCGGGCGCCTTTCCGTAGAATCTCTCGAGCGAAGATCGCAGCGCGTCGAGCGCCGCCCGGGCGGGCGCGAAGTCGAACTGGTCCCCGGCCGCCTGGCTGTATCGCCCGAGCGTCTCGCGGAACTCGGCCGCCGTCCGCGTCCAGTCGAGAGGATGCACCGGAGCGTTCAGCACGCGAAGCACCGTTGCCGCGTACACCCGCATGTCCCGCAGCAGGTTCTCTTTGTCGGCGATCTCCATCGTATCGTCCTCGGTGTGCCAGGCGATGTTCCCGCCGCACCCGCCGACGGCGTAGTACTGCTTGGCGGCGCGGTCCTCTTCCGACATCGTCGAGCTCAGCATGTAGAACGACGACAGCCCGATGTCGTTGAAGGAGTAGTCGCCGGCGCGCGGCGGGCGCTCCGGCTCGGGGGTGATGTTGGCGACGGCGCGGATCGTCGCCTCCACCAGCGGAACGGTCTCGCTCATGGCGGTCAGGTGATTGAACGTCGTCGCCCACCGGCAGCCCGGCGAGTCGCAGTTGACCTGCGCCACCCCGCCGCGCGCCAGCTCCACGGCATGGGCGTCGCTGTACCACGTCGAGCCGGCGTACCGGCCGTGGGAATGGCCGGACCACCACGCGATTCGCAGCGTTCGCGCGAGCCGCCGGCGGTGCCGCCAGAAGACGCGCGCCATCTCCAAGAGCGTTGCGTCGCCGGTCGCGTTGTCGCCCACGCCGTAGTGCCAGCCGTCGAGGTGTCCGTGCAGCAGCACGAACTCGTCGGGCGCCTGCCGGCCCTCGATCTCCGCGACCAGCACAGGGATCCGCCGCCAGCCGGTGTCGAGCTGGGTGGCGACCGACGCGCGGGCCTCCTGCTGGGCGGCGCGGATGAGCGCCTGCCCGTCGGGGTTGTTGACGGCGACCACCGGAATCGAGGGCTGCCGCGGCGCCGAGTCGAGATCGGGCGCGCCCCAGATCGTCGTGCAGATGCCCTCGTGGATGTTCCGGCCGGGGTTCACGAAGATGCCGGCGAGCGCGCCGGCCGCCATCAGGTCCCTCACCTTCCCCGGCGACGCCATGCCCTCGGTCAGCACGATCTTGCCGGCGACGCGGGCGCCGCCGAACTCGACGCCGCTCGAGAACACGTCGTAGGCGCTGTCCGCGCTCGCGCCCGGCACGTAGACGAGCTCGCCGGCGACGTCCTGCCCGTTCGTGGACACGGACATCGCCGGCGTCTTCGCGCGGTAGACGGTCCCGCTGCACCGGACGCTCGACGGACCGGGGATCGAGATGAAGCACATCGGCTCGTGCAGTTGGTGCGGCACGCCCCATTTGTCCAGGTGACCGATCAGGATCTCGAACGCGCGGCGCTCCTCGGGCGAGCCGGAGAGCCGCACGAGCCTCGAGAAGTCCTGGACGACCCGCCAGGGCACCTTCAGCGAGACGCCGTCGAGCACGCGCCCTTCAAGGACGGCGTCGCTCCACCCCGTGATCTCAGCCGTACCACTCATCGCTCCGCCTCCTTCAGGTTCAGCGCGGATTCGAGCGATCACGTCGGCCGCCCCGAACGCCGCGGCGACGATCGCGTGCCTCTGAGAGACCGCCGATAAGTGCAGGGTTGAGCAACTTCGGTGTGTTCCGGCGGCCCCCCTCTCCCGACGGAGGACCGCGCCGTCCCACCGCGAACCTCCCGAGGCACATCCGCGTTACACCCATCACCGGAGCTTTACGAACCACGAGAACGACTGGGGAGGCAAAGTCGCATGGCGCAATCTGGCTCGCGGTCTGGGATATCTCGTCGTTCGTTCCTCAAGGCAGCCGGACTCGGCGCGGCCGCGGTCGGTTCCGGCGCCGCCGGGGCCCGGGAGTTGCTCCGCCCGACCCCGGCGGCCGCCGCCGGCGTCGGCCCAACCACGCTCGTCGTGGCGCAGGACACCTCGGTGCAGACGTTCGATCCGAACATCGTCTACGACAACACGGTCCGGATCACGCGCGGCGTCTACGAAGGCTTGGTGACGCTCAAGGGCGGGACCGCGCAGATCGTGCCGGCCCTCGCGACCTCGTGGGAAAGCACGCCGGACGCCAAGCACTGGACGTTTCGGCTGCGGTCCGGCGTCAAGTTCCACGACGGGACGGCGTTCACGTCGGCGGCCGTCAAGAGCACGGTCGAGCGGCTGATCAAAATCAACCGCGGCATGGGCTACGCGTACAAGGGCGTCGTGGACACGATCGACACACCCAATCCGCTGACGGTGCGCTTTAACCTGACCGGCCCCGACGCCGCATTTCTGTCGAAGCTCGCGGCGATCTCCGGTGCCTTGATGGTTAGCCCGGCCGCGGTCGCCGCGCACGCCTCCGGAACCGACATGGGCCAGGGCTGGCTCGCCGCGAACGACGCGGGCACCGGCCCGTACCGCATCGCGAGCTACGACAAAGGCGCGGGGCAGGTCGTACTCTCGGCGTTCCCGGACTATTGGGGCGGCTGGCAGGGCAATCACGTGCGGACGGTGATCTACAAGATCACACCGGAGGCCTCGACGCAGCGCCTCATGCTCGAGCGGAGCGACGCCGACATCCTGACCGTCGTCGCGCCCGACATCATCGACGCGCTGGCCAAGGAGCCCGGCATCAAAGTGGCGTCGTTCCAGACCCAGCGCATCTTCTACATCGCGATGCACTGCCAGCGCGCGCCGCTCAACGACATGAAGATCCGGCAGGCGCTGTCGTACGCGTTCGACTATGAGAGCGCGAAGAGCCTGATCTTCAACGGCAACCTGGCGCCCCTGTACGGCCCGCTGCCGCCGAGCGACCCGTCGCATCTGTCGGCGTCCGACAAACCGTACAAGTTCGACATGGCGAAGGCCAAACAGCTGCTGAGCGAGTCGAGCAAGCCCAACGGCGGCTTCACGCTGAGCCTGTTCCTCTTCCAGGGCGATCCGACGTTCCAGAAGGCCGCGGAGATTCTCCAGAACTCGCTCAAGACGCTCAACATCACCCTCAACATCCAGTCCATGACGTCGTCGGTCCTGCTGGAGAAGGCCGGGAAGCCGGAGACCGCGCCGGACCTCCTACCGGTCCGCAACTATCCCGACTACGCCGACCCGTCGTCGATGCTCGACGCCACCTTCGGCCGGGACGGGTGGGGCACCGCGGGATGGAACTTCAGCTTTTACGCGAACGACAAGGTCGAATCGCTGATGAAGCAGGCCAATCAGATCACGGACCAAGGCAAGCGCGTCGCGCTGTTCCGCGACGCCCAAAAGGTCGTGGTCCAGGAGGCGGGGGCGATCCTGATCGGCACGCTCGTCAACCGCGTGCCGATGCGCGCGAACGTCCAAGGCTACAGCTACAACCCGTGGCTCGGCAACACGTTCGACGTGTACGCGATTTCGAAGACGTAGCGTTCCGTCCTAGCCCCGCGGAGGGGCCGTGGCCGCCTACGCGCTGAGAAGGCTCGCCCTGATCCCGCCCTTGCTGATCGGGGTGAGCCTTCTCCTTTTCGTGCTGACGCATCTCGTGCCGGCCGACCCGGCGAAGCTGATCGCCGGCGAGCACGCGGGCCCTGAGGCCGTCGCCGCCGTGCGGCACGCGTTTGGCCTGGACCTGCCGCTTCCCCAACAGTACCTCATCTACGTTGGGAAGCTGGCCCGCGGCAACCTCGGGGTGTCGATGCTCACCAACACCCCGGTCCTCAGCGATCTGCTCGCGTACTTCCCCGCCACGATCGAGTTGACGGCGGCGGCGATGTTTCTGACCGTCGTGCTCGGCGTGCCGCTCGGGATCATCTCCGCGGTCAAGGCCGGCGGCCCGATCGACCTCGTGGCGCAGGTGCTCAGCGTCAGCGGGCTGTCGTTCCCGATCTTCTTCTTCGGCATTCTGCTGCAGCTGGTCTTCGTACGGGCCCTCGGCTGGTTTCCGCTCTCCGGCCGGCTGGCGATCACCGCGGCGCCCCCGGCCCACGTCACCGGCCTGTACGTCGTGGACAGCCTGCTGACCGGCAACCTCGGCGACCTCTGGAGCGCCGTCCGACACCTCGCGCTGCCGAGCCTTACGCTCGCGCTCACCTCGCTCGCGCCGACGGTGCGCATCACCCGCTCGACGATGATGGAGGCACTGTCGCAGGACTACATCCGCACGGCGTGGGCGAAAGGCCTCGTGTCGTCGCGCGTCTTCATCCACCACGGCCTGCGCAACGCGCTCATCCCAGTGATCACGGTGCTCGGGCTCTACACGAGCGGCCTCCTCGGCGGGGTGTTCCTGGTGGAACTGATCTTCGACTGGCCGGGCGTCGGGCTGTACAGCGTGAACGCGATCACGGCGTTCGACTACTCCGCGATCATGGGGACGTCGCTGCTACTGACGCTCACCTTCGTGCTGGTCAATCTCGGCGTGGACCTCTTGTATGCTGTCGTCGACCCGCGTATCCGCTACTAAGCCCTCGGCGGGGCACGGCACGACCTACCTGCGCCGTTCCTTTCGCCTGCTCGCCCGCATCCCGTCGGCCTGGATCGGCACCGTGATCGTCGCGCTGCTGGCGGCGGTGGCGCTCGCCGGTCCCGCGGCGGCGCCGTATGACCCGTTCCACATCTCCGCCGCCGACAAGCTGCGCCCGCCGTCGCCGGTCCACCCGTTCGGCACGGACGACCTCGGCCGCGACCTGCTGAGCCGCGTGCTGACCGGCGCCCGCATCTCGCTCGCCGTCGGCGTGGTCGTGCTCATCCTCGCCATGGTCGTGGGGGTGGGCCTCGGTCTCATCGCGGGGTACTGGGGCGGTTGGATGGACGAGATTCTGATGCGGACGACCGACGTGTTCCTTGCCTTCCCGCGCCTCGTGCTGGCGATCGCCATCGCGGCGACGCTGGGCCCCGGCCTGTCCAACAGCGTGGTCGCGATCGCGCTGTCGTGGTGGCCGTGGTATACGCGGCTCGTGCGCGGACAATTGCTCTCTCTACGAGAGCAGGAGTACGTCCTGGCCGCCGTCTCGCTCGGCGCCGGCCGGCCCCGTATCCTCCTGCAGCACCTGCTTCCGAACGTCGGGACCACGGTCGTGATCCAGGCGTCGATCGACATCGGCTTCGCGATCCTGGCGACCGCGAGCCTCAGTTTTATCGGCCTCGGCGCGCAGCCGCCCACCCCGGAGTGGGGCGCCCTCATCGCGCAGGCGCGCAGCTACATGGTCGACGCCTGGTGGTACCCGACGTTTCCGGGGCTCGCGATTTTCCTGGCGGTCCTCGGCTTCAATCTCCTCGGGAACGCGATCCGCGACGCCTTCGACCCGCGTCTGCGGTCCGTGGCGTAGCGGACCGCGGCGGAGCGCCGCCGTCGAAGATCGCGGCGAGCGTATCGAGTAGAAGGCGCGCCGCCGTCCGCGACGTGATCTCCGCCCAATCGTAGGGCGGCGAGACCTCGACGAGATCGACGCCCACGATCGTGCACCGCCCTGCGACCGCTCGAACCGCCTCGCGCATCTCCGCGAAGGTAAGACCGCCCGGCTCGGGCGTTCCCGTGCCCGGGGCCATGGCGATGTCGAGGCCGTCGATGTCGAGCGTGAGGTAGCAGCGTACGCCGGCGGGCACGGCCGCCGCCGCGGCGCCCGGGCCGCCCCGGCGCAGCTCCGAGGCGCTTACCGTGCGAATGCCGTACCGCCGACCGGCCTCGAGCGTATCGGTGTACTTCTGCAGGCTGCGCAGGCCGATCTGGGTGATCCCGGTGACAAACGGCAGCTCGGAGGCCCGCCGCGTCACGTTGCCGTGGCCGAACCGCACGCCGTGGCGCTCGTCGTTGAAGTCTTGATGGCTGTCGAACTGCACGATGTGCAGCGGCCCGCCGCGGGCGAACGCGCGGATCGCCGGATAGGTCACGGCGTGGTCGCCGCCGACCAGCACGGGGAAGCTGCCCGCCTCGAGGATCGCGCGAACGCCCGCGGTGATGCGGTCCAGGTTCTCCGTAAGGTGGGTCGGGGTGATCCGCACGTCGCCCCAGTCGGCCATCGAGACACCGCGGAGGATCCACCGGCCGGCGTCGAGATCGTACCAGCCCTCGGCCGGCGCGGCGCGTCCGTCGTCGCGCGCGTACTGCCACCAGGCCGAGGCGGCGCGCACCGCGTCGGCACCGAACCGGGTGCCGGGCCGCAGCGTTGTGCCGAGATCGAACGGCGCCCCGAGGAACGCGAGGTCGGTGCGCCCGCCCGCCGGGTCACGAGGCGGGCAGCCGAAGAACGTGTGGTGGCGAACCCGAAGTCCCGGATCCGCCGAGGCGTGCGCGTTCGCGCGCGGGCGGCGTCGCGTCACTTCGGGTAGATGATCGGCATCATGCCGATCATCTCCGCGAGCCCTTCCCCGCGCCCCATGCGGGTCCGCAGGTCGGCTTCCTTCTTCTCGATCGCCTGCACCGCCGCGACCACCGCGGCGAGCCGCGCCCGCGGCACCACGACCACGCCGTCGTGCGCGGCGAGGACGACATCGCCGGGATGGACCGGCACGCCCCCGCACACCACCGGCAGTTGGGTCGCCCCGAGCCGCCGGTTCGAGCCCACGCGGGGCGTCACCGTCCGCGCGAACACCGGGAACTTGAGCGCCTCGAGCGCTTCGGTGTCGCGTACCGCACCATCAACGACGAGCCCGGCGATGCCGCGGTTGCGCGCTTCGGTCGCCATCAATTCGCCGAACAGCGCTCCGAGGTGCGAGCCGCCGCCGTCCGCGACGATGACCGAGCCTTTCGGGGCCTCGAGCAACGCCTTGTGGACGGTGATGATGCTCTCCGGCAGGCACCGGGCCGTGAACACCGGCCCCACGACGCGCGCGCCCTTCCAGACCGGCTTGATCCCCGGATCCATGGTATTCATCGTGCTCTGCGCGTCGCTGACCCACGCCGGCGAGGCCTTCTGCAGCACGGCGATCGCCTCGGCCAGCTCCCCGGTCGCGGCGTAGAGCGTCGCGGTTTCGTCCATCGGTCGGCTCCCTTCTACACCACCAGCCTGAGCCGCGGGTCCAACGCATCCCGCAGGCCGTCGCCGAGCAGATCGAACCCCATCACGGTAAGGAAGATCGCGAGGCCGTGGAAGAACGGAATCCACGGCGCCACCAGGAGATATTCGCGGCCGCGGGTCAACATAACTCCCCGGTCGGCCCTCGGCGGTTGCACCCCGATGCCGAGAAAACGTGGCCCCGAGATGGTCAGGCTCGAGTACACCGACAGCGGGCTGACGACGTCAGGCCGGCTGTGCCGGGGGCGCCGGTCCGCGGCGCCGTCACGGCACCTGCGCGAACCCGCTTCCCCCGCGCGGATCCGGACCTGGGTGCATCGTGCCCGTCGGGTCGATCAACACGGCCTGAACTCGCGCGACCTGCTGCGTCCGGCGCACGTCGTAGCCGCGGCGGCCGAGGTCGCGCACCGTCGCCTCCGGGTAGGCGTCCCCCTCCACGAAGACGATGTCCGCCTCCTCGGAATGGCAGCGGGGCGCGGCCACCGCGTCGCGCGCGGTCATGCCGCGCTCCACGATGTTGAGGATGGTCTGGAAGACCGCGGTGTTGATGCGGCTGCCGCCCGCCGCGCCGATACCGAGCCAGGGCCGCCCGGCGCGGTACAGCACCGCCGGCGTCGTGCCGACGCCGCGCTTGCCGGGCACGATCGAGTCCCACCGGTTCGGCAGCGGATTGTAGTGTCCGAGGAAGTTGTTGTACAAGAAGCCGAGGCCCGGCGTGACCACGCCGGACCCCGCGCCGGAGCCGAGCGAGTGCGTGAAGCTGACCACGGTGCCTTCGTCGTCCGCGGCGGTCAGATGCGTAGTCCCGGGATCGGCGCCCCGCCGCTCCGCCTTGATGCGCTCGCGGACCTCGCCGGCATGGAGGCGCGAGGTGAGCTCGTGAAGCCGGTGGTGCGCGACGAGATACGGCGGGTCGAGTTTGAGCGGCACGTGCTCGCCGAACGTCACCCGCATGATTGCCGTGACGAGCTCGACGTAGTCAGGACCCAACGGATCGAGCCGCGCCAGGTCGAGGCCGTCGGCGACCTGCAGCATCTCGAGAACGTGCGCCGTCCCGCACGGCACCGGCGGGCCGGCGATCTCGCAGTCGCGGTACATGCCCACCAGCGGCGGGATCGGCCCGGCGCGGTACCCGGACAAGTCGTGCGGGGCGATCAATGACGCACGGCGTTCTAGATCCGCCGCGATCTCGCGGCCGAGCGCGCCCGTGTAGAACTCCTCCGGCCCGCCGTCCCCGATCCGCTCGAGGGTGCGCGCATAGTCGGGCTGCCCGAACCGCTCACCTTCCCGGTGGGGCCGCCCGTAGACGCGCGCGGCTTCCGGCGACCGCGCAAACTTCGCCGCCCGGCTCGGCAAACCCGGCGCGTCGTCGTCGCGGCCCCACATGCCGGCGAGCGTAGCGCCGACCGCGAACCCTTCCCGCGCCAGGCGCAGGGCGGGCTCCACGAGGCGACGCCACGCCACCCGGCCCGATCCGTAGCGCCGCCAGAGTTCGGCGTACCCGCGCACCACGCCCGGCACCATGATCGACTTGTAGCCCGCCTGATTGTCCTCGCTCTTGATGACGAACCGGCCGTACGACTCAAGGCGGCCGATGTACTCGTCGGCCCACGAAGCCGGCGGCGGCACGGAGCCGATCGCGGCGTAGCAGTCGAGCACGGTCCGTTCGGCCGTCGGGCCGTGGTGGACGGCGGCGATGCCCATGCCGCCAAGCCCGCACATGAACGGGTTCACGACGCCCTGGGCGAACGCCGTCGCCACCGCGGCGTCCGCCGCGTTGCCCTCCAGGAGAACCTCCCGGCCCGCCTCCGCTGCAAGGGGCTCGGCGCAGACGATCATGCCGTTCATCATTCCACCCCCGCCGCGCCCGCGTCGCCAAACTGATCCGTGCCGGCGGCGAGCTCACCGTCCGCGTCGATCACGATCGCGTTGATCCGCGAGAACACCGGTCTCGCGTACCTGGGCGTCACGATCGAGACCGTGTGGCCGATCCGCGCAAGACGGTCCGCGGTCTCCGTCCCCAGGCGGCCGTCGACCTGGCTCGCGTCCCCCTCGTTGTGCACGCGCGGCGCCTCCACGGCCCGCTGGACGTCCCAACCGCGGTCGAGGAGGTTGACGAGGATCTGCGCGACTCCGGTGATGATCTTGGTGCCCCCGGCGCCCCCGACGGCCAGGAGCGGCCGGCCGTCCCCGCGGAGCACGATCACCGGCACCCCGTTGTGAACGGACCGCTTCCACGGCGCGATCGATCGCAACTGTCCCGGCACGGGGTTGAAATTGTGCATGCAACTGTTCAGCAGAATGCCCGTACCGGGCACCACGACGCCGGACCCGAACGCGTCGATGATCGACTGGGTCATCGACACCACGGTCCGCTCGCCATCCACCACGCAGAAGTGCGTCGTCTCGTGTTCGACGGCGGGCGCCCGCCACGACGCGTGGCGCGACGGCGGAAGCGCGCCGTCGCGCGCTCCGTCAAACGGCCAGGGATCCGCCGGATCCAGCGGATCCACGCTGCGGTCCGGCGACAGCGCGCGGCCGCGCGCGGCCGCGAACGCCTTCGACGCCAGGCCCGCGTACGGGACCGGCGTGAACGCGGGGTCGTCGATCACCGCGAGCCGGTCGCGGAACGCCGCCCGAAACACCTCCAGCAGCAGGTGCAGATACCGCGGATCGAAGGGCTCGAACGCCGCCGTGTCGATGCTTTCGAGAAGGTTCAGGATCTGCAGCAGTGTGACGCCGCCGGTCGCCTCCGGAACCGTCAGAATGTGATAGCCGCGATACGTACCGGCGAGCGGGCCCGCCCAGACGCGCGGCCGAAACTCCGCCAGATCCCGCCGGGTGACGAGCCCGCCGCCGCGGACCATCTCCGCGTCGATCGCGCCGGCGATCTCGCCCGTGTAGAATTCGTCCGGCCCGCGTCCGGCGATGCGCCGCAGCGTGCGCCCGAGATCGCGCTGGACCAGCCGTTCGCCCGGCGCGGGGGCGGCGCCGCCGGGAAGAAAGACGGCCGCGGCGGCCGGATACCGCGCGAGCTTGCCGCGGTGCTGCGCGATCGCCGCCGCGAGCGCCACACTCACGTCAAAACCGTCCTCCGCCAACGTAATCGCGGGCTCCAGCACGGCGGCCAGCGGCAGGCGGCCGAACCGGCCGTGGGCCAGCGCGATCGCCCCGAGCACCGCCGGCACGGCGACGGCGCGATGCCCGATAATGTTGGCCTGTCCAACGACGGGGACTTCGGGCCCCCAACCGGGGTTCGGGCGCTCGCGCACGTCGGCGACTTCGAACATGTCGGGTGTCGCCGCCCGCGGCGCCCGTTCATGGCCGTCGATCACGGCGGTCTCTCCGGACGCGCCGAAGCGGATGACGAGGTAGCCGCGGCCGCCGAGCCCGCTCATCGCCGGCTCGACTACGCCCACCGCGAACGAAACGGCCGCGGCCGCGTCGATCGCGTTGCCGCCCCGCGCGAGTATCGCGGCGCCGGCCTCCGCGGCGAGCCGGTGGTTGGACGCCACCATGCCGCCGCGGGACCGCAATTCCGGGACCGTACAGCGCACGTCCGCCGTGGTCACAACCCGGGACGGCATCTCAGATTCGCAGGCGCGGGTCCAGGACGTCCCGCAGCCAGTCCCCCGTGATGTTGACCGCCAGCACGACCAGCATGATCGCGATCCCGGGCGCCGTCGCGATCCACCATCCCCGCTCGAGATAATCCCGCCCGTCGGCCAGCATCCGTCCCCAGGACGGCACCGCGGGCGGCACGCCGAGACCCAGGAAACTCAAGGACGCTTCGGTGATGATCGCGCCGGCCAGCGTGAAACTGGCGACGACAATCATCGGCCCGAGCGTGTTCGGTAGAATATGTCGCCGGATGATCGCCCACGCGGGCGCGCCCATCGCGCGGGCCGCTTCGACGAACTCGCGCTCCCTGAGCCCGAACACGACGCCGCGCTCGATCCGCGCGTACGCGACCCAACTCACGATGCCGATAACCAGGATGATCTTGCCGAGCCCCGGACCCAGCACCGCCATAATGCTGACGTACAGGAGAATGGACGGGAACGCGAGCTGGATCTCGGCCACCCGCATGATCACGTCGTCGACGCCGCCGCCGAGGTAACCCGCGAGCGTTCCGAGGCCGATGCCGATCGTTCCGGAAATCGCGACGGCGCAGAGGCCCACGATGAGGGAGATCCGCCCCCCGTAGATGACCCGGCTCAGGACGTCTTCGCCCAGCGTGTCGGTGCCGAGCGGATGCCGCCACGTGCCGCCGAAGAGCGCCGGCGGCGTGAGCCGGTCCCCGAGCGAGACCGCGCCGGGATCGTACCGCGACAGTTGGCCCGCGAACACCGCCGTGGCGGCCAGCAGGCCCAGGACGCCGAGCGCCGCGAGGACGGACGGCGGGACGCGGGCGCTCATGCGAACCGCACGCGCGGGTCGATCCACACGTAGAGCAGGTCGACGCACAGGTTCAGGGTGACGAACATGACCGCCAGGAGGAACACGGCGGCCTGCACGAGCGGAAGATCCTTGCCCTGAATCGCCTGGAGGACGAGGCGCCCGACGCCGGGCCAGGCGAAGATCGTCTCTGTAATCACCGCCCCGCCGAGCAGCCCGCCGAACTGCAGCCCGAGCACCGTGATGACGGGCACGAGCGCGTTGCGCAACGCGTGGCGCACGAGCACCCGCCGTTCCGCCAGGCCCTTGCTCCGGGCCGTCCGGAGGTAGTCGGTGTACAGGACGTCGAGCATCGCCGAGCGCGTGATCCGCGCCGTGTAGGCGAGCGAGAAGAGCCCGAGCGTCAGGCCCGGCAGCACGAGGTGGGCGAGCCCGCCGCGGCCCGCCACCGGAAACCATCCCAACCACACCGAGAATACGAGCACGAGCAGCAGGCCGAGCCAGAACACCGGCATGGACTGGCCGAGCAGCGCGAGTCCCATGGCGCCCCGGTCGAGGGCGGTGTTGCGGTGCATCGCCGCCTGCATGCCGAGCGGAATGCCGACCGCGATCGTGATCGCCATCGCGGTCCCGGCGAGCTCGAGCGTCGCCGGCACCCGCACGATGATCAATTGAAACACCGGCTGCTGCTGCCGAATGGACATCCCGAAATCACCGCGGACGGCGTGCGTCACGAACGTCCCGTACTGCTCCAACCACGGCCGGTCGAACCCCATCTGGTGACGAAACTCGTCGACCTGCTGCCGGGTCCAGTTCTCGCCGGCCATCACCATCGTCGGGTCGCCCGTGAGAAACATCATCCCAAAGGCCAGGACGGAGACGCCGAAAACGACGACCACGGTCTGGGCGATGCGCCGGGCGACGTACGCGGTCATCGGGATTACGTGTAGCGGACGTCCCCTTCACCCGGCAGCCAGAACTCCAGCCGGTCGCCCCCGCCCGAATCTTGCCAGGTGACGCGCCGGTTGACGCCGGACGCGCCCGGCTCGATCCACAGGTTGATCCAGGGCGCCTCCTCGACGAACAGCGCTTCCATCTGAAACGCCAGTTTCTTTTGCTGCGCCGGATCGAACGTCGAGCTGAGCTGCTTGTAGAGCGCGTTGAATTTCGGGCCGTTCTCCGTGGATGTCACCCACTTCGTCTGGTCCCAGATCTGCCCGGTAGTCACGATGCTCAGATCCTCCGGGCCGTTGAACCGGGAGCCGAGGCCCAGCAGGTACAGGTCGTCCATGCCCTTTGGGCTGCGCATCTTGTCGGTATACACCGACCAGTCGAGCGGGGCCGCATCGGCCTTGAGGCCCACGTTGCGGAGATAGCCGGCCACCGCCCGGGCCGCGTCCTCGCCCTTGAGGTAGCGGCCGACCGGGACGTAGATGCGTATCGGCTCGTTCATCGGGAACTTCGCCTCGGCGAGGAGCGCCTTCGCCTTCTGAGGGTTGTACTCGAAGGGATGCAGCGCCGGATTGCGCCACACGTCGGCGGCCACAAGCACGGTGGAGACCGGTTTGGGCCCCAACTGGCCGAGCAGCCCTTTCGCGAGACCGTTGTAGTCCACCGCGGACGACAGCGCGTACCGCACCCGGCGGTCGTGGTAGCGCGCGACGTCGCAGGGAAAGCCGATGTGCACCCGCCGGCTGCCCGGCGCGGTCGAGACGCGCAGGCGGTCGACCCGCTGGATGATCGGGATGTCGTCCGGATCCAGGTGGGTTGCGATGTCGCCCTCGCCGCGGATCAGGCTGTTGAGCCGCGTCGCCTTCTCCGGCACCGGACGCCACCGGTACTCCCGGACGTGCGGGGCCCCCCGCCAGTATCCGTTGTTGGCGACCATCGTCAGGTGGTCGCCCTTGACCCACTCGCTCACGGTCCACGGGCCGGTGCCCACCGGCGCGACCGCGGTGCGCTGCGGCGGCGTGGATGAGTAGTAGTTGGGCTCCAGCATGTAGAGGAAGTACAGAAACACCGGAAAGATCACGTTCGGCTCGCGCAGCACGATGTCGACCGTCTTCGCGTTGACGATGTTGACCCGCACCACGCCCGAGCGCGACGGGAACGGATCGTTGAGCCCCTGCGCGCGCATCTTCGGATCGAGCGTCCGGTCCACGGTAAATTTGACGGCCTCCGCGTTGAGCGGCCGGCCGTTGGAGAACTTGATGCCGTCGCGCAGGACGGTCCGCCAGGTCACCTTGTCGTCGAGGACGCGCAGCGACTCGGCGAGGAAGGGCACCACGTTCATGTTGCGGTCGTAGGCGGTCAGTCCTTCGACCACGTTGCTGAGCACGTTGGCCATGATCCCGGACTCGCCGAACTGCGGATCGAGCGTCTCCGGATCGACGCCCTGCATCACCACGACCGCCGGATTCGCCGCGGCGACCGCGGGGCGCCGCCACGGCGCGAGCAGGCCGCCGGCGCCGAGTCCGAGCCCGCCGGCCGCCGCCTGTCCGATCAGCCGCCGACGGGTGATCCGTCGTGCGTGCTTCATATGTCCATCCTCCTTTTCGTCCGGGGCTCGAGATTCCACTCCGACAGCCACGCGGCGACCTCTTCGGGCCGCGCGTGCCGTCCCGGCCAATCCCGGTTTGTCATGTACAGCAGCAGGCGCGCGACCAGCAAGGCCACGGTGCGGAGCGAGCGACGGGAGATCTTGTCGAGTGAGTCCGCCGCCGTGTGCGGCCACCCGAGATTCGCCAGCGACATCCCCAGATCGAACAGCCACGCGCAGGGCACGCCGCGCAGGAGAAACGGGTGCATGTCGGAGTTGGGCGTGATCCAGACGTCGACCGGGAAGTCCTCGCGCATTTCGCGGCCGAGGCGGCGGAAGAACGGAATGAGCTCCGGCCATCCCTGAAGGCCGACGCCCTTGTGGGGATCGCCGAAACCGGCGCCGTCGACGTTCAGCATGAAATCGACGGCGCCGAGGCCGCCGGCGTGCGCCTCCGTGTACGCGTACGCGCCCTGCAGCCCGCCTTCTTCGAGACCGAAGAACGCGAACCGGACCGTCGTGCCGAGGAGCGGCGCGTGCTTCGAGAGGGCGCGCGCCACTTCCAGCAGCACCGCCGCGCCCGACGCGTCGTCGACCGCGCCCGGGCATCCGATCAGCGTGTCGTAGTGCGCACCAACCAGGATCACCCGGTCCCGACGGCGCGGGCCCGGCATGTCGCCTACGATGTTCCAGGACGTCCCCGGCGAGACCTTGCCGGCCGTGCGCAGCGTCGCGCGGACCGGTCCGCGCGCCAGCAGGCGCAGGATCTCCGCTCCCGCTTCCCGCGTCAGGCTCAGGCCGGGAATCGGCGGCGGTCCGTCCGCGCTCAGGCTGTACGTCTCGGGCAGCAGCCCGCCTTCGTGCCGCATGTAGAGGAAGCCGCGGGCGCCGCCTTCGACGGCCCGCAGGTATTTCTCGCGGCGGCACGTGCGCGGGCGGTGCGAATACGCCGGACAGCGGCTCGTCACCAGCACGATGCGGTCCGCTACGCGGTCCGCGTAGGCCGCGTACTGCGCCGGGGTCCCCTCCTCGACGAAGCCGATCTCCGCCGTCACCTCGGTGTCCACGTTCATCGGCAAATTGACGCCGGAAATCGCGCGGCGCTCCGGGCTGTGGATGATGAGCTCCGCGGACCCCGCCGACCAATGCATGCACGGAAACGGCTCCGCCCGCGCGGCGACGCCGTAGCGCTCAAGCGCCGCGAGCAGGTAGTCGCGGGCACCCGCCTCGTCGGGATGCCCCGCGTACCGGCGCGGGAAACGGTCCACCAGGGCCTCGCAGTGCGACCAGGCCTCGTCGCTCGTCCAGACGTCGCCGATCAGTTGGCGGTCGGCCGCGCGGATCGCGTCGTCCGGCGTCAGAGGTAAACCCGTCATGTCTCCACCCGCAGTCTGGGATCGAGATAGTCGCGCAACCAGTCCCCCAGCACGCTGACGCCGAAAACGGTGAGGCTGAGCGCGAGTCCGGCAAACGTCGACGGCCACCACGCGCGGCGGATGTAGTCCATCGACGTCGCAATCATCTGGCCCCAATCCGGGGTGGACGGCGGGAGGCCCAGTCCGAGAAAGCTCAACGACGACGCGGTGATGATGAACACGGCGATCGAATACGTCGAGATGACCACCACCGGCGCGAGCACGTTCGGAAGGATGTGCCGGCCGAGGATCCACAGGTGGCTCGATCCCAGGGCGCGCGCCGCTTCGACGTACTCTGTCCGGCGCTGGGACAGGACCTGCGCGCGGACCACCCGCGCGTGGATGACCCATCCGGCGACACCGAGGATCGCCACCATGTTGAACAAGCCCGGCTTCACGACGGCGAGCGCGCTGATGTACAGCAGAATCGACGGGAACCCCAACTGGATGTCGACGAGACGCATGATCACGGCGTCCAGCGCGCCGCCGAAATAACCGGAGCACAGGCCAAGCGGCACGCCGAGCCCGGCCGCGATCAACGCGGCGCCGAAACCGACCGTGAGGCTGATCCGTCCGCCGTAGACGATGCGGATCAGAACATCGCGGCCGAGGCCGTCCGTCCCCAGCAGATGGGCCGGCGTTCCGCGCGGCATCCACACCGGCGGCAGCAGCCGGTCCGGCAGGCTGGTCGCCGTCGGATCGATAGGAGACAGGAATGGCACGAGCGCGGCCAGGGCGGCAAGGAGCAGGAGAATGACCGCGCCCGTGAGCGTGAGCCGGTCCCGGATCAGCCGCGCCAGCAGTTCGGCGGCCGCGCCGCGGCCCGCAGGCACCCGGAGGGCCGGCCGGCGAGCCGGGGCAAGCATCACTCGAACCGTACCCGGGGATCGATGACGCCGTAGCAGAGATCGACGCTGAGGTTGATCATGACAAAGCCGGCGGCGAGCACAACGACCGCCGCTTCGACGAGCGGCAGGTCTTTGCCGAGCACCGCGGCCACCGTCAGCCGCCCGACGCCCGGCCACGCGAAAATGCTCTCGGTGATCACGGCGCCGCTGAGGAGATACCCGATGTCCAGGGCCAGCAGCGTCACCACCGGCAGCAAGGCGTTCCGCAGCGCGTGGGCCAGCAGCACCCGCGGCGCCGGCAGGCCTTTCGCCCGGGCGGTCCGCACGTAGTCGGCGCCGAGCACCTCGAGCATGGACGACCGGACGACGCGCGCGTTGCGCGCGACCGGAAAGAAGCCCAACGCGACGGCCGGCAGCACCAGGTGGCTGACACCGCCGCGCCCCGCGATGGGAAGCCACCCAAGCCGTACGGCAAAGACCAGAATCAGCATCGTGCCGACCCAGAAAACCGGCATCGACTGCCCCGCAAGCGTCAGCACGAGAACCGCCCGGTCGTACAGGGACCGCCGCCGCGTCGCCGAGACGACGCCGAGCGCGATACCAAGGACGGCGGAAATGAGAAACGCGGTCCCCGTCAGTTCCAGGGTCGCCGGCATCCGTTCCATCAGCAGCTCGAACACCGGCCGGTGTTCGCGCAGCGACGTGCCGAAGTCGCCCCGCACCGCGCGCGCCACGAAATCGGCGTACTGCACGTACCACGGACGGTCGAATCCCATCTGATGCCGGAACTCGTCGATCTGCGTCCGCGTCCAGTTGTCTCCCGCGAGCGCCGCCGCGGGGTCGCCCGAAAGAAAGAGCAGTCCGAAGGAGACGATGGAGACACCGGCAACCACCAGCACGGCCAGCAGCACGCGGTGGACGACGTACCGCAGCACGGTCTACGCCGTCAGCCGGTGATCCGCACGTCCCGGTCGTCGGGCAGCCAGAAGTGGATCCGCGTGTAGCTCGTGGGGCGCCAGTCCGTCCGCTTGTTCACTCCGAACAGATAGGCCTCACGGTACAGCAGGATCCACGCGGACTCTTCCATGAACAGCGACTGCAGCTGGTTCACCAGGTCGTGTTGCCGGCGGACATCGAACGTCTCCCGCACCTCGTGGTACAGCTCGAGGTACTTGGGCCCGTTCTGCGTCGCATCCGTGAAGTGGGATGAGTCCAGCGCAAGGTCGCCCGTCGGAAGCGCCACCTCGATCGGCCCGTAGCTCGGGGCACCGAGCAGGTTGAGATACAGGTCGTCGAACTCCTTCGCTTTGAGCTTCGAGGTGAACTCGGCGCTCTGCAGCACCTGCACCTCCGCTCTGCTCATGCCGAGCCTCTTGAGGTCGGCGACAATCGCCTGTGCGACGTCGAGGCGCTTCATCCCGCCGGTGATGGTGTACAGCGTGACCTTCTGGTTCCAGTCGAACCCGGCGGCGTTCAGGAGCTCCTTCGCCTTTGCCGGATCGTACGGGTAGGACTTGATGTTGGCGTTCGGCCAGCCCGGCGTGATGACCGGGGTACGGAGCCGCTCTTTCGGAATGCCGCCGAGGACGTACTTGATGATGTTGTCGACATTGACGGCGTAGTTCAGGGCGGTACGGGCCCGCCGGTCCTTCCACTTCGCCTGGTTGCACGGCACGCCGATATGGACGCGGAACGTCGTGAGCGCGGCCTCGGCGCGCAGTTTGGCGTTGCCGCGGATCGTCGGGAGGTCGTCCGGATCGACATCGGTAATGATGTCGACCTCACCCCGCTCCAGCATCGCCAGGCGGGTGGACGCGTCCGGCACCGTACGGAAGACAAGGTTGTCGATCTGGGGCTTCCCACGCCAGTAATCGGCGTTGGCCGTCATCTCCAGCCGGTCGCCCTTCATCCAGTGCCCGAATTTCCACGGACCGCTGCCCATCGGCTTGATCGCTGAGTCCTGAAAGCTCAGCGACGCGTAGTACTTGGGCGCGAGGATGAACTCCTGACAGAAGAACGGCCACGCCAGGGTGGACGGCTTTGCGGTGACGACCTCCACCGTGAGGGGGTCCACCACCCGCACGTGATCGATGCCCTGGAGAATGGGAACCGGATCGCTGAGACCCTTCGCGCGGTTTTCCTTGCTGAGCCCGCGGTCGTAGGTGAACTTCACCGCGGCCGCATCGACCGGCTCGCCGTTCCAGAACTTCATATTGGGGCGTAGTTTGAAGCGGTAGGTGACGCCGTCCTTGGGAGGCGTCGAGGTCTGGGCGAGCACGTTCTTGATCGCCAGATTGCGGTCGAACTCCATGACGTGCTCCATCATGGCGTTCAAGTACGTGCCGATGATTCCGGACTGTTCAAACTGTGGATCGAGCGTGCTCGGTTCGGCGGCTTGGGCCAGCGTGAGCGTTTTGGAGCCCGCGACGGAGGGCGCGGCGAGTGCCGCGGCGGGCGAGAACGCGCGGCCGCCGGCGGTGAGCGCCCCCGCGGCTCCCAGCACCGTCGTCACGGCGGCGGCCGACAGACCCCGCCGCAGCAGCGCCCGCCGTGTCACCCCCGCTCCGCGGACCCCCAAAAGCCGCGCTACGTCTCGCAGATCGATCTCGTTCATCGTGACCCTCCCCCCGACTCGCCGGCCGTACCGGCGCTCCGCCGCACTACGCTCCGCGGATGTCGCATCCGCGCGCCCGGAAATCCTCGTCGGTGTTGACGAGCGGGCTGAAATCGTCGCGGGCGATGTGTTCCAGCCACATCCGCTCCCGCGCCTGCCGGTTGCGTACCATCTCGAGCACGAACGCCGCCTCCGCCCGCGGCACGATCACGACGCCGTCCTCGTCGCCGATCACGATGTCGCCGGGGTGCACGATGACGTTGCCGCAGGCGATGACCGTATTGAGCTGCCCCGGCCCGTCCTTGGTCGGCGCCGCCGGCGTCAATCCGGTGGCGAACACGGGCAGGCCGGCCTTCCTGATCTGCGCGACGTCGCGCACGAGTCCGTCCGTCACGACGCCGGCGATCTCGCGGCGGACCGCCATCGTGGCCATGATGCCGCCCCAGACCGAGAGGTTGGACTCGCCGTCGCTCGAGATGACGAGCACGTCCCCGGACCGCGCCTCCTCGATCGCCTTCATCGCCATCATGTTGTCGCCGGGCCGCGCCTTCACCGTCAGCGCCGAGCCGAGCAGCCGCGGCATCGGCTGATAGATCGGCTTTACGGAATGGTGCAGCGTCAGCTGCCGGCCCTGGGAATCCGACACCAGCGCGGCCGGAACGTCGCGGAACGCCTCGACCGTCGCCGGATCGGTCCGCGGCGCCCCGCGTACCAGAACGAAGCCGGGCCGCGGCGCCGCCGCCGCGGTCTGCGTCTTGCCTGCCGGGTTCACCATGCTCACGACGTGCCTCCTTGGAGCGACGCTGAAAAGAGCGATGCGATCAGATCCTCGTGTCCTCGACGAACGTGGCGGCGCAGCAGCGTCTCGCCGCGCTCGACGTCCCGATCCCGCGCAGCTTCGAGAATCGCACGATGTTCCGCCATCGCGCGCGGCAGGCGGCCGGAGGGCAGCCGTTCCAACTGATGCGACAGGAAGGAGAGCCGCAGCACCTGGATCCACAACGGATCCATGATATTGGCGAGCCGTTCGTGCCGGCTGGCGGTCACGAAGGCACGGTGGAAGAACTCGTTGTAGTGCACCGACTCGGCGACGCCGGCCGAGCCGAGGGCGTATTGCTCTTCGATCGCGCGCTGCTTGGCGTCGAGATCGTCGAGCCACGCCCTGTCCGGATTGCGCACCGCGAGGCCGAGAGCGAGCGGTTCGAGCGCCTCGCGAAGCGCGTAGATTTCCTCGATATCCTGGCGGGTAAGCCGACGCACGACGGGCGTCCGGTATAGATCCGCGTCGACGAGCCCGGTTTTCGCGAGCTGGCGGAACGCTTCCCGGACCGGCGTCCGGCTGACGCCCATTTGCTTCGCGATCTCATCCTCGAACAGTTTCGCGCCTTCCGGCAGCTGGCCGGACGCGATCGCTTCGGCAAGCGTCTCGTATACGGTGTCACCGAGGCGCTTGACCGGAACGGGTCCTAATGGGGCCAATCTCTATCACCCTCGAAGATATGTGATATGTGAGCCAGGATATTTGACATATCTCACGAATTTCCTCCTGAAATCAGCGGGGCTCCAGACCGAATGGCTCTTGAGGAGGGAATCGGCGTGAGACTGGGTGAGATGCCCTGGACGGAAGTTCGGGAGGCAATCGCCCGCGGCGCGACCGCGGTCGTATCGCTCGGATCGATCGAAGAGCACGGTCCGCACAGCCCGGGCGGGGATTACATCATCGTCGATGAGATCGGTACCCGCGCCACGGATCTCTCCGGCGACGTGCTGACGCCGACGCTGCCGTTCGGCTATTCGGAGTACTTCCGGAATTATCCCGGCACGATCACGCTGCGCTCGGAGACGCTGGCGGCGGTGCTGACGGATACGATCGACAGCCTGCTGCTGCACAAGTTCAAGCGCATCGTCATCCTCAACGGCCACAACGGCAACACCGGCACCGTCGAGCTCGTCCAGCGGCGCTACCGGCGCTCGCACGGCCTGATCATTCCTTCCATCGCACCGTTCCAGATCATCCAGGCGCCGGACCTCGTCGAGCGCGTCTACGGCGGCAGGGTCGAACTCGGGCACGGCGGCGAGCCGATCGGATCGCTGATGATGTATCTGCGGCCGGAACGCATGCAGATGCACCGCGCCGGCGCCTTCGGCCGGCAGAAGGTTTTCGGCATGCCGACCGACGGGCTCGGCGGCATCAAGGTAAACGGCGTCCGCGCCGCGGTCCCGCTCGACATGGAGGACGTTACTCCGCCGACCGGCAGTCTCTCCGACCCGAAGCTCGGGAGCGGGGAGCGCGGCCGGCAGCTCCTCGAATACGCGGTGGAGCAGTGCGCCGGCTTCTTGAAGTGGTTCCGCACGGTGGATCCGCACCTCGGCACGGGCGCGCGCGAGCAGAGTGAGGCCGGACGATGAGCATCAGCCCGCGGGTCGACCGCCTGCCGCCGGATCTGGTGGAGGGCTTCCTGCACGTCGACCCCGCCACGGTCGGACACTTCATCCACCACGGATTCGTCGACGGCGGGATCAAGGCACTGTGGCGGCCGGTGAAGTTCGCCGGCCCGGCGTTTACGGTCCGCACCCCCGCGATGGACACGACGATGCTGCACCGGTGCTTCGAGTACGTGAAGCCCGGCGACGTGCTGGTGATCGACGGCAGCGGCGACACGGTGCACGCGCGATTTGGAGGCGTGGTGGCATTCGCCGCGATGACGCAGAAGGTCGCCGGCGTCGTCATCGACGGCCTGGCCACGGATATCCGCGAGATCGAAGAGTATCGTCTGCCTGTGTTCGCGCGCGGTCTCACGGCGCTGACCACGAAGATGTGGGGGATGGGCGGCGCGATCAACGTCCCGGTGTCCGTCGGCGGCGTGACCGTACGCCCGGGCGACCTCGTGACGGCCGACGACAACGGCGTGCTCGTGCTCGATCCGGGCGAAGCGCCCGCACTGCTCAAGCGCGCCCGGGACGCGGAGGCGGCCGAAAAGGTGCTGAAGGACAGGATGCGCGGCGGGGCGTGCCTCACGGACCTGTCGGGCAGCCGCCGCCTGATCGACGCCGATCTCCCCGCGATGGTGCGGAAGATCCGCTATCCGTCTTAACGGGGGTCACACGATGGCCGGGTGCCGCATCTTCATCTCCGCCGATATCGAAGGGGTCGCCGGCGTCGCGACGGCGCTGCAGACGCTCGACGCGGCCCGCCAATACCAGGAAGGCCGCGAGCTGATGACCGACGAGGTGAGCGCGGCCGTGGCCGGCGCGTTCGACGGCGGCGCGACGGACGTGTACGTCTGCGACAGCCACGCCGGGATGCAGAACATCATTCCGGGCCGCCTCGACGAGCGGGCGGTGCTGCTGCGCGGCGCGATGCGCGACTCGCTGCAAATGGAAGGCCTCGACGCGTCGTTCCACGCGGTGTTCATCACCGGGACCCACGGACGCGCCGGCACGCCGGACGCCGTGCTCGACCACACCTGGAACAGCACCATGATCTACAATCTGCGCATCAACGACCGCGTGATGAACGAGGCTGAGCTCAACGCGCTCGTCGCGGGCCGGTTCGGCGTGCCGGTTGTGCTGCTCACCGGCGACGAGGCGACGATGGCGCAAACGCGAGAGTTCCTCCCGCAGGCGCGCACCGTCGCGGTGAAGACCGGACGGGGCCGCGGCGTCGCCGCCTCGCTGCATCCGCGCGAAGCCTGCCGGCGCATCCGCGAGGCGGCGGCCGAGGCGGTGCGCGCCCGCGGACAGATCCGGCCGGTCGCGGTGACGAATCCGCTCGTCATGGAGATCGATTACAACCGCACGGACATGGCGCAGACGGCGGCCCTCGTCCCGGGCGTGCGGCGCATCGCGCCGCGGACGGTCCGCGTCGAAGCCGAGCCGGACGTCCTTTTCAAACTCCAAGAATTGCTGGTCTACCGTCTCCGGTACGAGCTCTAGACACCCGGCAGGCTCTCGAAGTCGGCGAACAGCGCGTCCGGCTCGAGGGGTTCACGGATCAGCCTCTGCGCGTATTGCTCCTCGCAGAACGCCGCCACCATCGCCCGGTTCTCGCGGTACCCGTACGCCCGGTACTCCGGGCCCATCAACGCCCTCTGCTCCTCGAGATCCGCGAGCACCCACGGGCTCGTCTCGTGCAGGATGAGATGGAGGCGTTCCGCCAGTTCGTGCGCGCCCACGAAGGCGCGGTAGATGGGGACGACGGCGCCGGGATGGCGTTCGACGAAGGCGCGGCGCAGCACGATCACGTGGTGGCCCGGATAGATGCGCGTGCGCCGGTAGTACTCGCGCTCCGCGGTCCGGTAGTCGTCGTACAGCCGCCGGATCTTCGAGCGCGGATCGTCGAACCCGCGCGGCGGCCACGGGCACATCAGCGCGTCGAGATCCCCCGCGAGCAGGAGCTCGCCGAGCGGACGTCCACCCGGCGTCGGCGAGACCCCGGCCGGGAGGTCGCGCGTGTCGGCCGGGGCGTCGCCCGCGTTGACCGGCCCCACGAACCACCGGATGCCGTCGAGCGGCACGCCCGCGCCGCGGAGGATGGCGCGGCTCCACGTGTTGCCGCTCGCGCCCCAGGCGTCCGTTCCGATGCGCTTGCCGCGCAGGTGCGCGGCGTCGCTCATGTCGCTGTCGCGGCGCACGAAGAAGCAGCGGTGCCGGAACTCCCGCATGATGAACACCGGCAGTCCGACGAACGACCGGTCGCCTGAGGCGATGCGCCGCAGGTACTGGCTGAACGACGCCTCGCCGCCTTCCATCGCCTCGTCGCCGGCAAACCGGCGCAGCGCGTCGAACGAGCGCCGAATCCGAAGGTCGACCCCATCGGCGGTGACCTCACCGAGCGCGAGCGGCGCGACGTAGTCGTACTCCCGGGTGGCGATCGTAGCCTTCGGCCGGATCTCGGGCATGTTCGACCCCCTCTGTCTGCTACATCGTGACGACGATTTTGCCGAACGGCACGCGGCTCTCCGCCCGGCGGTGGGCCTCCTGGATGCGGTCGAGCGGAAAGACGGAGTCGATGGTCGGACGCAGCCGGCCCTGCCCGAGCAGTTTCAGCACCTGCCGGAACTCCGCGCGGCTGCCCATCGGCGCGCCGCGGATCGAGCGGTGGCGCTGGTAGAGCTCGCGAATGTCGAACGCGGGCTTGTTGTCGAGTGTCGCGCCGCAGACGACGAGGCGCCCGCCCCGCGCGAGGCTGCGGATGCTCTCCGGCCACGTCGCGCCGAGCGAATCGACCACGATGTCGACCCCCCGGCCGCCGGTCTGCTCGAGCACCCACGCCGAGAACGCGGTGCCGTGGTCGACGGCCGCCGCCGCGCCGTGCGCGATCGCCTTCTCGCGCTTCTCCACGGTGCTGGCGCCGGCGAACACCCGGGCCCCGGCCTGCCGCGCGATGTCGATCGCCGCGACCCCGACGCCGCCGCCCGCGGCGAGCACGAGCACGTCGTCTCCCGGCCGCACTTCGCCGCGCGTGACAACGCAGCGCCACGCCGTGCAGTAGGAGGTCGAGCCGGCCGCGGCCGCCGCGAAGTCCGTGCCCGCCGGGATCGGCTCGAGGTTGTCCGCCGGCACCGCCACGTACTCCGCGAAGCCGCCCTGCGTGTGCTCACCGAAGATCCGGTACTCCGGACACATCGTCTGCTCGCCGCGCGCGCAGTACTCACAGCGCCCGCACGAGAGCGCCCCGAACACCACCACCCGGTCGCCGGGCCGGACGCCGGTGACGCCCGAGGCGGCGGCCTCGACTTCGCCGGCGATATCCGCGCCGGTGATGACGGGATAGGCCCGTCCCTTCCACGGAAACACCGGCTGCGGTGGACCGGTTCGCGCCCACACGTCCATGCGGTTCATCGCGCAGGCGCGGACCCGCACGAGGGCCTCGCCGGGACCGAGGTCGGGCACGGGCACGCGGTCGACGGAGACGACCTCCGGCCCGCCGCGCCCGTGCACGACGGCCGCGTTCATCGTGCGCACGGCGCCGGCCCTACTCCACCGAGAGCGTGTCGCGCCGGCGGCCGCCCTGCATCACGATGCCGACGCGGGCGAGACTGGCCACGTCCGTCAACGGGTCTCCGTCGACGGAGATGACGTCGGCGCGTTTGCCGGGCTCGAGGGTACCGCAGTCGTCGCCGAGGCCGATCGCCTGGGCGGCGCGCTGGGTGCCGGCCCGCAGCGCGTCGTACGGGTCGGCGCCCCACTCTACCACTTTGGCGATCTCCCACCACATCAGGCCGTGCATGGAGTCGGTGCCGAGCGCCCACCGCACGCCGCTCTCGAGCACCGCCGAAAAGTTCTCGCGAGACTTCTCGCGCGACTCGAGCAGCTTCGCCATGATCGACGGGACGTGCGCGTCGCCCTTCTCGATGCCGTCGGGGTGCCCTGAGACGGCGTTGTTGGTGACGAGCCACGTGCCCCGGTGGCGCATCGCGATCAGGTCGTCCATCTCGGTCAGCTTGCCGTGCTCGATCGTGTCGACGCCCGCCTCGATGCAGATGCGGACCCCCGGGCCGCCGTGTGCGTGCACCGCGACCGGCCTGCTGTTGCGATGCGCCTCCTCGACGGCCACCTCGACTTCATGCCGCGAATACGCGTACCACCGCGCCGCGGTGCCCTTGCTCGACACGCCGCCGGTCATGAACAGCTTGATGAGGTCCGCGCCGGCCGCGACGTTCTCGCGGATGTGCTTGCGAATCTCCTGCTCGCCGTCGGAAAACGTGAGCGCCGCGCCGTGCCCGTTGCGCGCGGTGATCGGCCGGGTCGCGACCAGCAGGCGCGGGCCCGGCAGCCGGCCGGCCGCGATCGCGTCGCGCAGCTCGACGTCGAGGAAGTGCTCCTCACCGACGACCCGCAGCGTCGTCACGCCGGACAACAAGTCGGTCCGCAGGTTGCGCACCGCGCGCAGCAGCTGCGGCGCCGGCGGCTGCCGCAACTGCCCGATCTGGTCGCCGAGGCCCGGGACGATCGACGCATGGGAGTGCGCGTCGACGAGCCCGGGCAGCACCGTCTGCGCGCCGCAGTCGATCACCTCGGCGCGGGCCGGGACGGCCACGTCGGCGCGCCGGCCCACCGCCTTGATCCGCTCGCCTTCGACGAGCACCACGCCGCGCTCGATCGGGGCCTTGCCCGTACAGTCCAGCACCCGTTGCGCCGTGATCGCCGTAATCATGCCGCTCCGCTCCTCGGCGCCCAGACCCGCTCGAGCACTCGCAGGACGTTGCCGCCGATCGCCTTGGCGATCTCCGCGTCCGAGTAGCCGTGCGCGACCAGCCAGCGGGTGATGTTCCAGAATCCCTCCGCGGGATTCTCGAGCCCGTCCACGTACTCGACCTCCTCGAAGTCCTTCGTTCCGTGCGCGCTCGAGATCGACAGTTGGTTCGCGAACACGTGGTGCAGGCCGACGTGGTCGCCGAAGAGCGTGTCGGGTCCGAAGGCGACGGAGTCGATCCCTACGAGCTCCGCCACGTACTCGAAGTGCTCCATGACGGACTCGATCGTGTGGCGCGGATGCTTCTTGGTGAGCGTCGTGTGCGGCGCCGCCTCGATGCCGATCACCCCGCCCTTGGCCGCGCAGGCCCGGAGCAGGTCGTCCGGCTTCAGCCGCCTCGTGTTCCACAGCGCGCGGGCGCCGGCGTGCGTGATGAAAACGGGATCCTCGCTCACCTCGACCGTATCGAGGCTCGTCTGGTCGCCGCTGTGTGAGACGTCGATCGCGACGCCGAGCCGGTTCATCCGCCGCACGGCCTGCCGGCCGAACTGGGTGAGCCCGCCGTCCCGCGCCTCGCGCAGACCGGCGCCGGCGGCATTGCCCTCGCTGTAGGCGATCCCCATGTTCCGGACGCCGAAGCCGTAGAGGACGTCCAGCCGGTCCAGCTCGTTTTCGATCATCGTGATGCATTCGAGCGCGGGGATGAACGCGATCTGGCCGTTCGCCTTGGCCCGGTGGATGTCGGCGACGGTGCGGCACTGGATCACCATGTCCTGGTGAGCGATGTCGGAAAGCCGCAGGCCGAGATCGGTCAGCACGTCGTCCCACTTCCACCCGGCGCGCGAATGGATGAGCGCCGTGCCGTCCATCAGGTTGTCGAAGACGGCGTCGAGACCCGAGGCGGCCAGCCCTTCGTAGGCGGTCCAATCGCGCCCCCACCGCCGGAACTCCCAGATCTCCTCGAGGTTCTCCGGCGCGACGAAGCAGTGCTCGTGCAGCGAGATGACCACCTGTTCCTCGAACAGCCGCTGGACGCGCGCCTCCTGCTCCGCGGACACAGGATACGGCGTCGAGGCGACGCGGCCGAGCTGTGCGGCGAGCTTGAACGGCTTGTAGTCGACGCCCGGCTCGAGATACTGGAACGACCGGTATCCTCGATAGTTCTTTCGCTTCATCGTCACCCTCCGGCGGGATGTGGCGGCGGTCAAACGTACAAGTGGCACGCCGCGTGGTGCCCCGGACCGACGAGCGTCGACGGCGGCACGGTCGTCCGGCAGACCGGCATCGCCTCGGGGCAGCGGTCCACGAACGGACACCCCCGCGCGGGCCCGATCGCGGTCGGCACGAGCTCCGTCGAAGCGATCTCCGGGACGCGAAAGGTCGGGTCCGGGACGGGCGCCGCGGCGAGCAACAGGCGGGTGTACGGGTGCTTGGCTCTCGTCAGGACTTCCTGCGTCGGCCCCATCTCCGCCACGGCCCCGAGGTACATGATCATCGTGGTGTCGCAGACATAGCGGACGAGCGCGAGGTCGTGCGAGATATACACGGTCGTGAGCTGGCGGGTGCGCGCGATCTCCTTCATGAGGTTGAGGATGCCGGCCCGGATGGAGACGTCCAGCATCGACACCGGCTCGTCGGCGATGAGGAAGATCGGATCGACCAACAGGGCGCGCGCCAGACCGACGCGCTGCAGCTGCCCGCCCGACAGCTGGTGCGGAAACGCATCCACAAATGTCCCGGGGGGCGAGAGCTGCACCTGCGCCAGGGCGGCCGTCACCCGGTCCATCCGGTCGTCCGGCGTTCCGATGCGGTGGATGATGAGCGGTTCGAGGAGCGCCCGACCGATCGTGAAGCGGGGATTGATCGCCTCGTACGGATTCTGAAACATCATCTGGGCCTGCCGCCGAAACGCGAGCAGCCGGGGCCCGGCGAGCAGCCCGATCTCGGCGCCGTCGAACCGGACGCTGCCCGAGGTTGCGGCGAGCAGCCGCACGAGCAGGCGGGCCAGGGTGGTTTTGCCGCAGCCGCTTTCGCCCGCGATGCCGAGCGACGAACCCCGCGGCACCGCGAACGAGACGCCGTCGACGCCGCGAACGTAGTGGCCGCCGGTGCGGCTCCAGAAGGCACGGCGCAGCGGAAAGTACTTCCGCAGTCCGTCGACGTCGATCAGCGGCGCCGTCATGAGACGGCGGCGCGCCACCGCCGCGCGTCTTTGGACTGCACGCGCAGACCCGCCGCCTCGTCCGCGCGGTGGCAGGCGGCCCACCGGCCCGGGGCGAGTTCGCGAAGCGCGGGATTCTCCACGCGGCAGCGGTCGACGGCGAAGGGGCAGCGCGGCGCAAACCGACAGCCCGGCGGCGGATCGATCAAATCCGGAGGACTGCCCTCGATCGGGATGAGCGTATCCTGCGGCCGCACGAGGTTCGGGAACGAGTTCTGCAGGCCCATCGTGTAGGGATGTATCGGACCCGCGAATACGTCGGCCGTCGCGCCGAGTTCGACGATCGTGCCCGCGTACATGACGGCCATGCGGTCGCAGGTCTGGGCGATCACCGAGATGTCGTGGGTGATCAGCACGACACTCAACCCGAGTTCGCCGGTCAACCCGCGCAGTCGCCTCAATACATGGTGCTGCACCACCACGTCGAGCGCCGTCACCGGTTCGTCGGCGAGCACGAGCCGCGGGTGCAGGGCGAGGGCCATCGCGATGGCGGCCCGCTGCCGCATCCCGCCGGAGAGTTCGTGCGGGAAGCTCGCGAGCCGCCGCCGGTCCAGCCCGACGTGGTCGCACAACGCCGCGGCGCGCTCCCGCGCCGCGGCGCGCGGGACGCCGCCGGTGACCGTCAGCACCTCGACGAACTGGTCGCCCAGCCGGTACACGGGATCCAGCGAGTCCATGGACGCCTGCGGCACCATCGCGATCTTGCGCCACCGGTACTCGCGCATCTCCGTCTCTCCGAGCGCGGCGAGGTCCACGTTCTCGAAGAGCAGGCGGCCGCCCGCGATCCGGGCGTTGCGCGGCAGCACGCGGATGATCGCGCGGCCGAGCGTCGTCTTGCCGCAGCCGCTCTCCCCCACGAGGCCGAGGATCTCTCCGGAGCGCACCTCCAGCGTGACACCGTCCACCGCGCGGCGCATCCCGCGCCGCAGCCGGTACTCGACCGTCAGGTCCTGGATCGCGAGCAGCGCCACCGGCCTACTGCCTCCGCAGGCGCGGGAACAGCAGTTCTTCGTAGCCGCGGCTGATGAAGTAGCCTGCCATCACCACGAGCATGATACAGACGCCCGGCGGCACGAACCAGTTGAACGCGCCGCTGCTGAGCGCCTGGGATACGTAGGCGTCCTGCAGCATGAAGCCCCACGAGATCTGGGTGGAGTCCCCGAACCCGAGGAAACTCACGGCGGCCTCGGTCAGGATTCCCCAGCCCACCGCCAGCGAGCCGTAGAGCAGCGCGATCGGGAGAACGTTGGGCGCGATGTGCTCCAGCATGATCCGGACCGGGGACGCCCCGAGCACCCGCGCCGCATCGACGAAGCCCCGCTCCCGCAGCGAGAGCACCTGCGCGCGGACGACGCGCGCGGTGTCCTTCCACAGCAGCAGCGCCATGGTGAAGACGATGTTCCAGAGGCTCGGCCCCAGAAAGGCCACGAGCACGATCACGAGCGGCAGGAACGGAATGCCGAAGGCGACGTCGGCGAGGCGCATCAGCACCCCATCGATCCAGCCGCCCGAGTAGCCCGCGACGATGCCGACCGCCGTCCCCAGCAGCGTCACGGCAACGGCGGCGGCGAACCCGACCGTCAGCGCCGGACGCGCGCCGTAGATCAGCTGCGAGAAGATGTCGCGACCGACGTTTGTCGTGCCCAGCAGAAAGTCGCGGCCCGGCGGCCGTCCGGCCATGAGCGTGTCGCCCCGCACGATGGTCTGCTGCGGATCGTACGGGGCGATCCACGGCGCCAGCAGCGCCACCGCGATGAACAGCAGGTAGATGCCGATGCCCGCGGCGGCGAAGCGGTCGTGCGAGAGCACCCCGCCGGCCGCGCGCAGCGCGCGGCGCCAGGCCGGCGCCCCGGCCGCCCGCGGACGCGGCAGCGCCTCGACGCTAACGTTTCGCATACGAGACGCGGGGATCGAGCCAGCCGTAAACGAGATCGGCCAGCAGGTTCATCGAGATCGCGAGCGCCGCGATCAGCAAGAACGCGCCCTGGGCGAGCGGGTAGTCCTTGGACGCGACGGCCTTCACGAGTAGCCGGCCCAGCCCGGGCCAGCTGAAGACGTTTTCGATGACGACGTCGCCCCCGAGGCTGTAGCCGACGACGAGCGCAAACGCGGTCGCCACCGGCAGCAGCGCGTTGCGGGCGGCGTGGCGCAGGAGGATCCGCCGTTCGGGCAGGCCCTTCATCCGCGCCATCACGACGAACTCCTCCTCCATCACGTCGAGCATGCTGCTGCGCATGAGCAGGAGCGGCAGTCCCTGCAGGTACAACACGAACGTGACGAGCGGCAGGACGAGGTGGTGCAGGAAGTCGACGCTCGTCAGTTGCTGCCAGACGGACGTGTACTGGACGCCGGGGCTCGCCGTGCCCGACGACGGGAACCAGTGATTGGAGAAGGAGAAGGCGGCCAGCAGGATCATGCCGACCCAGAACTCCGGCGCCGCGCGCGCCGCCAGCACGAGCGGGATCCCGGCGCCCTCCACGGCCGTCCCGCGCTTCCACGCCAAGAACGCGCCGGCGGCGGCGCCGAAAAGATACGCCAAAATCACCGCGCCCAGGGTGAGGATGAGCGTGTTCGGCAGCGTCTCCCAGACCAGCTGCCCCACCGGAGCGTGATAGAAGAACGACTGCCCCATGTGCCCGGTCGCGGACGCCTTCAAGTATACGAGATACTGCTGCCACAGCGGCAGATCGAGGCCGAACTCGTGGATGAGTGCCCGCTGTTGCTCGGCCGTGAAATTCGGATCGAGGTACGCGACGAGCGGGTTGCCCGGCATCAGCCGGAAGATGAAGAACAGGATCGTCGCGATGACCCACAGCACGAGCGCCATCTGCGCGAGGCGCTGCAGAATCCAGCGCGACGACGTACGTCTCATCGGTGCCGCCCCCCGGCGAGTCTAGGCGGCACACGGGGGGCCGGCGGCGCGAGACCCGCCGGACCCCGGCGCTGTGCCGCGCGCCCTACCGCGCGACCTGGAGCGTCTCCGTCGCGTTCGATGGATACAACAGCCGCCCCTGACTGTCCCAGTCGTAGCCGGCCCCCTTGAGGAGATCGCGGGCCGCTTTCACGTTGTATGTCAAGTCCGGCAGGTTCGGAGCATGCCAGTACTCGAGCGCCTTGCTGACCGGCGAGTCGGCGACCACGCCGTAGCCCTTGTAGGCCACCAGCCGAATCATGGTCCGGTCGATCGCCATGCCGAGCGCCTTGCGGAACGCCGGGTCGTTGAACGGCGGCCGGCGCTCGTTGTATCCGATGAACTGGAAGCCGATGTCGGTCGACGCGACAACCGTGATGCGCGGATCCTGACGGCTCAGGCGCGCCAGAACCTCCGGATCGCCGAGGTAGTCGGAGAGGAAGTTGATCTCGCCGTTGCGCAGCCCGCCGAGCGACGCTTCAACGTTCGCCACGGTGCGGAGGATCCAGCGGTGCATCTTCGGGGCGGCCCAGTGCTGCGGGTTCGCCTCTAGCACGACCTCCTGCCCGCGCGTCCAGCTCACGAATTTGAACGGACCCGAGCCGATCGGCGCCTTCTCCTGGAGCGTTTCGGCGTTCTCTTTCTTGCCCTGGAGCGACTGCAGCATCGGCGCCCACACATGCTTCGGCACCAGGTTCACCTTGCCGAGCGTCGAGGTGAGGAACGCGGCCTGCGGCTTCTTCAGCGTGAACCGCAGCGCCGTCGCGCTGAGCGTCTTGATGCTCTCGATGTTGGCGACGAACGGCCGGTACATCGGCACCTTGTCGCCCTGGGGCGCCGTGAACGAAAAGATGACGTCGTCCGCCGTCACCGGCTGGCCGTCGTGCCACTTCATGCCCGGCCGGAGCGTCACGTCGAGGACGGTCGGGCTGACCCACTTGTACGCGCTGGCCGCCCAGGGCTGCGGGAGGCCGTCGGGCCCGATTCGGACGAGCCGGTCCCAGATCAGCTCGGTGATCCACGAATCGACCTTGCCGCTGATGTACAGCGGGTTGATCGCCTGCACCGGGTCCTGGGCGTTCAGGATCATGTCTTTTTGCGCGCCCTTCGGCGTCGCCTGAATGAACGTCCAGAAGTTCTTGATGCCGATGCCCTTCTGCTCCACGATCGTCTTCGAGTCCCACACCTGGCTGTTGTAGGCATAGATGGACTTCGGGTTCACAAGCAGGGTGTACGGCTGCTGCTGCGCCAGCATCTGCTGGGCTTCGTAGACCAGCCGCCGCCGGGCGGCCGGGTCGGTCGCCGAGCGCTGCTCCTCCGCGATCTTGTCGTAGGACGGATCGAGGAACCCGACGAAGTTGTAGCCGTCCTTCGCGGTGCCGGACGAGAACAGGTTGACGAGGATCTCGTCCGGATCGGACCGTTCGGGGCGACCGACCATCTGCCACGTCGTCATGTCCCACTTCTCGCGGTTGTACCAGACGTAGTCGGCCAGTTGCTCCCATGGCATCGGGCGCACCGTGACTTTGAGCCCGAGCTTGCGCATCCCCTCGGCCGCGATGCGCGCCGCTTCGTACTGCTGCGGATCGGCGGCCTGCGGCCACGTGACCAGGACCAGCTCGCGCACCTGACGGCTGGCCTGTGCGTTCGTGCCGGGCGCCGCTCCGACGAACATCGCCGCGATCGCAGCGGCCGCAAGAGCTACTTTCACTACCCGTGCTCGCATGGCGTCCTCCCTACCCTAGGATAGCTGCCGCCCGGTTTCCCTCCCCCGGGCCGATCCCGTCTGGCGGATCGCGTTCGACAATTCCGACCCGTCGCGCGCGTACTCCTTCACGCCCACGAGCGCGTCCGCACGGCGCTCACCTCGCGACGGCGTGCGGCTCCGCCGGCGTTCGCCGGCTCGACGGATACGGATAGGTCAGTTTCGAGTGCGTGAGGCCGGCGCCGGCAAGGAGCTCGCACATCTTCAACCCGACGCGCAGCGGGTTGACGCAGGGCACGCCGGTGTCTCCGGCGAGCCGGTCGGCGTAGAAGGCCATGCTGCCGCAGCCGAGGACGAGCGCCTGCGCGCCCTGCTCCCGCAGCATGCGCCGCGCCACCTCGACGAGCACCGGGTAGTGGGCGTCCGGATCCCGCCGGATGTCCAGGATAGGGCACCCGATGTCCGTCACACCGGTGAGCTGCCGGTCCACGTGATACCGCTCCGCCAGCCGGTAAAGCGGCGACCGGATCTCGGGCGTCGCGGTGATGATCCCGAATCGGTCGGCCAGCATCGCGGCGACGTGCAGCGATGCCTCGGCCGGACCCACCACCGGCATCCGCGCGAGTTCCCTTACCCCGTCGAGCCCCGGGTCGCCGAAACAGCCGACGAGCGCCGCGTCGAACCCGTCCCCCTCGATCTGCTCCACGGCCTCGAGCAGTCGCGGCACATACAGATACTCGTCGTACTGTGACTCAATCACGCCGTTGAAGTTCGCGCTGCGGGTCTCGACCACGACGCCCGGACTGGCCCACCCCTGCAAGACCGAATTCCGGCCCTGCGGGCCGATGTATGCGATGCGCATCGCCGCTCACCCCCCAGGAGCTTCCTACGGCGCGGGCCGGCGGCCGGGTTCGCCGCCGATCGCCGTCAGCCGCCGCGCGCGGACCGCGAGGCCGCGGCGCGAATGGCTTCCATGAGCTCCACCGTGCGGCGGACGGTCGCGACGCCGTCCGCGCGAACGCGATCGGCGCCCGCATCGGTGCCGGCCGCCGCAGCGAGGGTCTCTACCATCGAGATCACCGGCGCGTCCAGCCAGGGCCGCAGCGTCGCGCCGCGACCGTACACGCTCACCGCGGTCGCGCTCGGCTGCAGCCGGATCGCCTGCCGCCCGCCGATCACCTCGATCTCGACCTCGCCGTCGGCCGACGCCGGAACCGACGGAGGCAGGCAGCGCGCCAGCTCGACCGTCGCGATGAGGTCGTTGTCGAACCGGATGACGCCGACCGCGGTATCGGCGGCCCCGGTCCCGAACAGCGTGTCGACGTGTGCGTGCACGCGCGACGGCACGGCCGCGGTGGCGGCCACGATAAAGTCGAGGAGATCCCACGCGGCGTCCTCGAGCACCGGCCGATGCGCCGGGCCGGGCCGGTCGCCGTTGCCGCCCGCCGGCAGCCGTACGGAGGCGAAGAGCGAGTGCAGCGGTCCGAGGTCGCCGCCCGCGATCAGGCGCAGCGCCTCCCGGCCGGCCGGCGAGTGGCGCACCGTGCCCCCGGCGAGGAGCACGCCGCGCCCGCCGGCGGCGGCGCCCGCGAGACGGTTCGCCTCTTCGGCCCGGATCGCCGCCGGCGCGGCGCAAAACACAATCTTGCCGGCGCCGAGCGCCGCCTCGGCCGCCATCGCGGCGCCGCCCGATTCGCCCAGGATCAGCACCGCGCGCAGGTCGGGATCCCGAGCCAGCGCCTCCCAGTCCCGGGCGAACGGGGCCTCGAGGCGGACGGCGAGTTCCCGGATCATCGACAGGTCCGCGGCGCCCGGGCTGGCCGCCCACCGGGCGATGCGCACGCCGGGCAGCGGCGCGTGGTGGTCGCCGAGCGCGACCGCGTGCCGGCCGCCGCCCACGATGCCGATCGAGACGGGCGCGCCGGTCACGCGCGCGCCTCCGCGGCGCCGGCATCCAGGAGCGACACCACGGCGCCGGTGCGGGCGGACTCCACCGCGGCGAGGGCCACCCGCAAAGCCGCGCGCGCGTCCTCCGGCGCCAGCGGCAGCGGCCGTCCCGACCGGATGGCGTCGACGAACGCCGCGTGCTCGCGGGTGTAGGCCGTCTGATTGTGCAGCAAAATGTGCGTGCTCTCGGGATAATCCGCGGCCCCATCGCGGAAGCGCGTGAGGCTCACGAGCTCGTGGTCCCGGGCGCGGATCGCCCCGCGCAGCCCGTAGACCTCGCACTGGTGGAACGCGGGATAGCCCGGCGGCAGGCAGTTGCTGACCTCGCTCGAACCGAGCGCCCCGTTGGCGAACCGTACCGTCCAGGTGATGAAATCCGGCACGCCCGGGTTGTCTTCGATCGTGACCTTGTGCTCGGCAAAGACCGACGAGGGCTCCGATCCCGCGAACCAGCGCAGCAGGTCGGCCTCGTGGATGCCGTTCGTGAGCGCCGCGCCCACCGACACCGACGGATCCCCGGTCCAGTGCGACTTCGTGTAATAACCGGGCCGGCCGGCGCGCGCACCGGGGCGCCGCTCGTTCTCGCGGACGAGCCGGACGGAGCCGATTTCGCCGCGGTCGATCGCGCGGCGGATCTCCATGTAACGGCGGGTGAAACGGCGGCTGTGGCCGATCATCAGGTGGACGCCGGCACGGCGGCACGCGTCGACCATCGCGTCGGCGTCGTCCAGCGACGGGGCCATCGGCTTCTCGCAGAGGACGTGCTTGCCGGCCGCCGCGGCGGCGACCGTCCACTCCCGGTGCGCGGCCTCGGGTGTCGTGATCACGACGGCCTCGACGTCTTCGCGGTCGACCACCCGGCGGCCGTCGGCGTAGGCATCCGCGCCCCACGATGATGCGGCCGCCTGGGCCGCCTCGCGATTCAAGTCGGCCGCGGCGACAAGTGCGACGCGGTCCCGCAGCGCGTCCATCGCGGGCAGATGCGCGCCGCGGGCAATGCTGCCGCAGCCGATCAGGCCGATCTTCACGGGCGTCGCCACATCGGGCCTCCGTTCGAGAAACAGGGGTCGCCCCACGGGGTTGGCCGGCCTCAGTTTCACCCCGGCCGGCCGGACGCGCTGACGTCGAACCACTAGGCGGTTCGTGATGGGTGTGCCGCGCCCCCTGCTCTGGCGGGCGTCAGGGCACGGGCTTGGCCTGGCGGCGCTGCCAGTCCTCCGCGAACAGATTGAAGTGCTGGCGGCGGTACGGGTGCGCAAGCACCACGTCCTCGTTGAACGTCACGCCGAGCCCGGGGCGCTCCGGGAGCGCGAAGCAACCGTCCGTGACGGGCGGCAACCCCGTCGCTGTCTCCGCCACGAACGGGTCGTCGAAGTCGTTGAAGTATTCCTGAATCTTGAGGTTGGGTACGCACGCGGCCAGGTGGAGCGCCGCGGCGGTGCTGACCGATGCGCCGACGTTGTGCGGCGCCAGCGCCACGCCGTGGGCCTCGGCCATCGCCGCGATTTTCTTCGCCTCCAAAATTCCGCCGCAGTGCGAAAGATCGGGCTGCGCCACGTCCACCGCGCCCAGCATGAACAGGTCGCGGAACGCCGCGCGGGTGTGCAGCCGTTCGCCGGTGGCGATCGGCAGCGGCGTGTGCGCCGCCACCCGCGCCAGCGCCGCGGGCTGGTCGGGGGGCACCGGCTCCTCGAGCCAGCCCGGAGCCGCGCCCTCCAAATCGCGCGCGAGCGCGATCGCCTGCGAGGCGGTAAACCGGCCGTGCATCTCGACGAACAACTCGACCTCGGGGCCGATCGCGTCCCGCACCGCGTAGACGAGTTCGACCGACCGGCGGTGCTCCGCGCGGCTCAGTTCGCCCGCGCCGGCGCCGAACGGATCGAACTTCAGCGCGCGGTACCCGCGCGCCACCACGCGGCGCGCGGCCTGCGCGAATTCCTCCGGCGCGCGGACCACCTGGTACCAGCCGTTCGCGTAGGCCTTGATCCGCTCCCGGCACCGCCCGCCGAGCAGCCGGTAGACCGGCTGGCCGAGTGATTTACCGATGATGTCCCAGCACGCCATCTCGACGATCGCGATCGCCGTCATCTCCGTCGCGCCGGGCACTTCATAGTCGTCTCGGGTGACGCGCAGCAGCAGATCTTCGACGTTGAACGGATCGCTGCCGAGCACGTAGCGGTGCGTGATCGCCTCGAGATACGCCGCGACGGCCTCCTCGCGGTTCACGGGCCGCGCCTCGCCGACGCCCTCGAGCCCGTCGTCCGTGCGGACAAGGGCGAAGACGAAGTTGCGCCACGCCGATCCCATCACGTAAACCTTGACGTCGGCGATCTTCACGGCCATCCTGCCCTCCTGCGGAGGCTAGTCCGCGGCATAATAAAGGTAACCCGGCGTCCGGCCGCGCCGCCACCACAGCCCGGCTCGAGGCGCGCGGCGTGCGGAGGTGAGCCCCCATGCGGCTGCGCAAAGACCTCGCCAAGATCGTCGCGATGGAACGGGTATCCCGGATTGCCACGGCCGGGCGCGACGGGCGTCCACACGTCGTGCCGGTCTGCCACGCCGCCGACGACGGGCGCGTCTACTTCGCCGCGGGAAAGGACAGCCTCAAGGTTCGCCACCTGCGGGCGAACCCGAACATCGCGATGAGCGTGGACGTGTACTCCGAGGACTGGAGCCTCCTGCGGGGGGTGACGATCGAGGGGTCGGCCGCGCTCATCGAAAGCGGCCCGCGGTTTCGAAAGCTCCGCGATCTGCTCTATCGCAAGTACCCTCAGTACCCCAAGGAATCCGCGATCGGCGAGCGCGACTCGGTCATCGTCGAGGTGACGCCCCGCCGCGTCAGTTCCTGGGGCTTCGAGGAGTAGAGCCCGCCTCAGAGGGTTTTCATCCTCGGATCCAGGGCGTCGCGCAGGCCGTCGCCGAGCAGATTGAACGCCATCACCGCGGCGAAGATCGCGAGGCCCGGGAACGTCCCCATGTACCAGGCGGTGAGGACGTAGGTCTGCGCTTCGCCGAGCATCGTGCCCCATTCGGGCGTAGGCGGGGTGACGCCGATGCCGAGGAACCCAAGCCCCGCCGCGGTCAGCAGCGCGACGCCCAGCTGCAGTGAAGACTGGACGATGATCGGGGCGGCGGTGTTGGGCAGCACGTGGCGCAGCATGATCCGCAGATCCGGCAGCCCGATCGCCCGCGCCGACTCGACGTAAGCCAGTTCCCGCACCGACAGCGTGACGCTGCGGACGAGCCGCACGTACACCGGCACCGACGCGATGCCGACGCTGAGGACGACGTTGCGCGGGCCGACGCCGAGCAGACTGATCAGCGTCAGCGCGAGCAGGAAGCCGGGGAACGACAGCATGATGTCGACGCCGCGCTGGATCAACGCGTCCGTGCGGCCGCGGTAGAAACCGGACACCACGCCGAGCGGAACGCCGACCGCCGCGCCGACCGCGACGGCCAGGGCGCCGATTAGCAGCGAGATGCGGCCGCCGTAGACGATGCGCGCCAGGATGTCGCGGCCGAGCTGATCCGTGCCGAAGAGATGAGCCCGGCTGGGCGGCTGCAGCACCGCGTTGAAATCGGCGGTCTCCGCCCCGTAGGGCAGCAGCGCCCCGGCCAGCAGCGCGGCGGCCGCCATGAGGGCGAGCACGGCGAAGCCGGCCACGGCGGCCCGGTTGCGCGCGAGCCGGCCGAGCACCGCCAGCGGATGGCGGAACGCCCGCTCGCCGGCCGGCCTAACCGAAGCGGATACGCGGATCGATGTAGCCATACAAGAGGTCCACGGCCAGATTGACCAGCACGAAAGTCACCGCGAACAGCAGCACCACGCCCTGGATCATCGGGTAATCACGCCGGGCGATCGCGTCGACCAAGAGGCGCCCGATCCCGGGCCACGCGAAGGTGGTCTCCGTCAGGATGGCGCCGCCGATCAGCGCGCCGAACTGCAGCCCGAGCACCGTCACGACCGGGATGAGGGCGTTCCGCAGCGCGTGGCGGTACACGACGACCTGGTCCGCGAGGCCCTTGGCGCGCGCCGTGCGGACGTAGTCCTGCCGCAGGCTCTCGAGCATGCTGCTGCGGGTCATGCGCTCGATGATCGCGAGGCTGAAAGCCGCGAGCGTGATCGACGGCAGAATCAGGCTCTGCGGCGCGGTGTCGCCGCCGGCGGGTAACAGGTGGAGGGCCACCGCGAACACCAGCATCAGCATGAGCCCGAGCCAGTACACGGGGATGCTCACGCCGGCGAGGGCAAGCACCGTCAGCGCGTAGTCCGCCGCCGTGTACTGCCGCGTGCTGACGAGAATGCCCGACGCGACGCCGAGCACGCCGGCGAGGATCGTCGCAGTGGCCGCGAGCAGCGTCGTCGGGCCGAGGCGGCCGGCGATTTCCGCCAACACCGGCGCCTGCGTCACGGTCGAGCGGCCGAGGTCGCCCCGCAGGGCGTGTTCGAGAAAGAACGCGTACTGGACCGGGGCCGGCTTGTCGAGGCCCAACTGTACGCGGATCCGGTCCACCTCGTGTTGGTCCGCCTCCAGGCCGGCCAGCACGCGCGCGGGGTCGCCGGGGAGCACCCGCACCATGAAGAAAATGATGAGCGTGACCCCGAAGAGGGTCGGCACCGCCGCAAAGAGCCGGCGGAGCGCATAGGCGAGGAAGCCCCCGGCGATGACCCGCTCCGCCGCGCCCCGCGGTCAGCCCGTTCGACGGACGCCTACTTCCACGTGGCGTAGATCGCCGCCCATTTCTCGTTGGGCGTGGTCGTCACGCCTTCCAGGCGGCTGCTCGTCACCACGTAGAAGTTCTGGCTCCACAGGAAAATCCACGGCGCGTCGTTCCAGATCAATTGCTGCGCTTCCTTATAGATCGCCTCGCGCCTCTTGGGATCCGACGTCGTCTGCCCGGCGATCAGCAGCTCGTCGACCTTGGCGTCCTTGTAGAACGACGGCGCGAGCCCCTTCGGCGGCGCCTGCGCCGAGTAGAACTGCCCGTACAGCTCGCCGTCCGCGTCGAGGTACTGCGTCGCCCAGCCCAGCACGAAGATCTGCAGCGGCGTCCGCTCGAGCGGGGTCAGGATCCAGCTGACGTAGGTCGGCCAGTCGGTGGTTTGAATCTGGGCCTTGATCCCCACGTTGGCCAGCTGCGCGGCGACGGCCTGCGCGAACTGGTAGTCTTGGATGTAGCGGCCGGTCGGGGTACGGAAGTTCAGGGTAAAGCCGTTGGCATACCCGGCCTCCGCCAGCATGGCCTTCGCCTTCACGGGGTTGAACGGCCACCCGCCGGCCTGGAGCTTCGCGTACCCGAAAAGGGCCGGTGTGGTCGGCGATTCGAGTACCGTCGCCAGCCCGAAGAGCACGCTGTGGATGATCGCCTGCTTGTTGATCGCGTAGTTGAGCGCCTGCCGGACCCGCACGTCCTTGAGCGGCCCGTACTGATTGTTGAGGCCGATGAACACATCGCGGTCGCTCGGCCCCTCGACGACGCGAAGGCCTGCGTCCCGGCGCAACGCCGGCACGTCGGGCGCCGGCGGCTCGAACGCCATCTGCACGTCGCCGGCGCGCAGCATCGTCTCGCGGGTACCGGCGTTCGGGACGACGCGGAACACGACCTCGTCAAAGTACGGCTTGCGGCCCCAGTAGCCGGGGTTGCGAACGAGTGTGATGTGGTCGCCGTGGACCCACTCTTTGAACACGTAGGGCCCCGTGCCCGCGTCGAGGGGTCCAAGCGGGATCTTGTCGTTGCCGATTTTCCGCACCGCGGCGGGAGACAGGATCTCGCCCACACCGCTCGCGATCCTGCCGAGCAACGTCGGGCTCGGCTGTTTCAGATGCAGGACGATCGTGGAAGGGTCCGGGGTCTCGATGCGGCTCGTATCGATGTCCGTGAAGTAGTAACGGTTGGGGTTGCGCACGGCGGGGTCGAGCCAGCGCTGCACGTTGAACTTCACGGCGTCGGCGTTGAAGTCCGTCCCGTCATGAAACTTGACGCCCTGCCGCAGCTTGAACGTGTAGGTGAGGCCGTCCCGGCTGACCGTCCACGACGTCGCGAGTTGCGGCACGAGCTTCGTGTACTGCGGCTCGCCGGGCTTCACCCCGGACCGCTCGTCGTTCGGCCAGACGAGCGAGTCGAACATATAGTCCACCATGTTGGCGACGGTGGTGGTCGTCTGGCCTTCAGGGTCCAGCGTGTCGGCATCGATGCCGATCGCGACGTGGAGCGATGTAGGCGCGGCCGCCTGGCCGCCGTACGGAATGCCGAGCGTGAGCGCCACGGCGCACGCCGTCACCAGTGCGCCGACACGGTAGAGACCGGTCCGCATCATAGCCGCCTCCCCCTTGATGCCCTGCGCCCTCTCGGGACGCCGCAGATCGTGTTCGACCAATCCGGCCGCCCGTTCCTGCGGTCGCACGCCGAGGCGCCCCTTCTTCGTGTCGAATTTGCGGCCGCGACGCGACGATAGGCAAAGAAGCGCCCGGAGGTCGAGGGCCGGCGCGGCGGGGGAGTTTTCGTGGCGCCCGTCAAATTAGTGCATATACACGCCTGATCCGGGGGCCGGAGTGGATCTCTCGGCGACAAGAAACTGCCGCTGCCTCGCGGCACGGCGCCGCGCCCGCATCCTGACGCGGATCTACGAGCGCCGGCTGCGTTTGCACGGGCTGCGCGCGACCCAGTTCTCCGTAATGGCCGCCCTCGCGCTCACGGGGCCAAGCCGGATCTCCAAGCTCGCCGCGCTGCTGGATTTGGAGCGGACCACGCTCACACGCGTCGCCGCGGTGCTCGAGCGCAACGGTTGGGTGGGCTTCGGGCGCGGCCCGGATGCCCGAACGCATCAACTGCGGCTGACGACGGCCGGACGGCGCAAGGCAGAAACCGCCTTTCCCGCGTGGAAGGAAGCGCAGGACTACGTCGAGAGGAGCGTGCGATGAGTCAGGTGCGGGTGCTCGTGGGAACACGCAAGGGCGCGTTTGTCCTCACGTCCGACGGGACGCGGGACCGGTGGAACGTCGCGGGCCCGCATTTCGCCGGATGGGAGATCTACCACGTCAAGGGCTCGCCGGTAAATCCGAACCGGCTGTACGCCTCACAGTCGAGCGGCTGGTTCGGCCAGCAGCTTCAGCGGTCGGACGACGGCGGGAAGACCTGGGAGCCGGTGGGCAACCAGTTCGCCTATGCCGGTCCGACCGGAACTCATCAGTGGTACGACGGCACCCAGCATCCGTGGGAGTTCAAGCGCGTGTGGCATCTCGAGCCGTCCCTGGCCGACCCGGAGGCCGTCTACGCGGGCGTGGAGGACGCGGCGCTCTTCCATTCGGCGGACGGCGGAAAGAGCTGGCAGGAGCTCGCGGGGCTGCGGGGGCACGGCACCGGACCGAACTGGATGCCGGGCGCAGGCGGCATGTGCCTCCATACGATCCTGCTCGATCCGCGCGACGCCGCGCGCATGTACATCGCGATCTCCGCCGCCGGGGTCTTCCGCACGGACGACGGGGCGAAGACGTGGCGGCCGGCGAACGGCGGTCTGCGCTCGGAGATCCTGCCGAATCCTACGGCCGAGGTGGGGCACTGCGTGCACCGCATCGCGATGCACCCGTCGAAACCGCGCACGCTGTTCATGCAGAAGCACTGGGACGTCTGCCGCAGCGACGACGGCGCGGAATCCTGGCATGAAGTGAGCGGCAACCTGCCGACGGACTTCGGGTTCGTCATCGACGTCCACGCGCATGAGCCGCAGACGATCTACGTGATCCCAATCAAGAGCGACTCCGAACACTTCCCGCTCGACGGCAGGCTGCAGGTCTACCGCAGCCGGACGGGCGGGAACGAGTGGGAAGCGCTGACGAACGGCCTCCCGCAGCGGGACTGCTACGTCAACGTGCTGCGCGACGCGATGGCCGTCGACTCGCTCGACAAATGCGGCCTCTACTTCGGCACGACGGGCGGACAGGTGTACGCGTCGGCGGACGCCGGCGACACGTGGAAGCCCATCGTCCGGGACCTGCCGGCGGTGCTGTCCGTCGAGGTGCAGACGCTCGCGTGATAAAGGTCGTCCTGCCGCATCATCTCCGCACGCTCGCGAGAACCGGGCGTGAGGTCGCGCTCGACGTCGAGGGCCGGGTGACGCAGCGCTCGGTCCTCGACGCGCTCGAGGAGCGCTATCCCGTGCTGCGGGGGACGATCCGCGACCACACGACGCAGCAGCGGCGCCCGCTCGTGCGGTTCTTTGCCTGCCAGCAGGATCTGTCGCACGAGTCGCCCGACACCCCGCTCCCCGAGGCCGTCGCCGCGGGGGACGAGCCGTTCATGATCGTCGGCGCGATCGCCGGCGGAACGTAGCGCCGTGGAGCGACGCCCGCTCGGCAAGACAGGACTCCGGGTCTCGGCGCTCGGCTTCGGCTGCGGGGCCGTGGGTGGCCTCATGGTCCGCGGCGATCACAGCGAGCAAACCGCCGCGGTCGCCCGAGCGCTCGACGCCGGCGTCACCTATTTCGATACCGCCCCAAGCTACGGCGACGGCCGGTCGGAGGAAAACCTCGGCCGGGTCATGCGGGAACTCGGCGCGTGGCGCGATGTCGTCGTCGGCACGAAGGTGCGCCTGCGACCGCCCGATCTCGACGATCCCGCGCCGGCGATCGCGCGATCCCTGGAAGCCAGCCTGGGCCGCCTCGGGCGCGAGTCCGTCGACCTCGTCCAGCTCCACAACCCGATCGCGGAGAGCGGCGAAGCCGCGCCGTCCGTGCAGGGGAGCGGCCAGGCGATCGGCCTCGACGCGGTTTGCGGGCCGATCGCGGACGGCATGCGCCGCCTCGTGTCGCGGGGGCTCGCGCGCTACATCGGCATCACGGGACTGGGACAGACCAAGGCGCTGCACGGCGCCGTGGCGTCCGGGAAGTTCGCCACGGCCCAGACCTATTACAACGCGGTGAACCCGAGCGGCGCGCACCCGGGCGCCGCGGGCGGCGAACAGGATTTTGCCGGCCTGATCGACGCGGCCGCGTCGGCCGGACTCGGCGTGATCGCGATCCGGGTCATGGCGGTGGGGGCGCTGTCGGCGCAGCCGGGCCGGCACATGAACGCGGGCGACCCGGGGTCGCAGCTCGCCGCGGGCGCCGGGTACGGACGAGATCTCGAACGCGCCGCGGCGATTCGCCGGCTCGCCGCGGAACTGGGCTACGACGGCCCGCTGGAACTCGCGCTTCGATTCGCACTGGCCGCACAGGGGATCTCGACGGTCCTCGTCGGCTACTCCGACCGGATACAGCTCGAGGACGCGCTGCGGTGGACCGGACGCGGCCCCGCCCCCGCGGACGTGATCGAGCGCGTGGCCGGCCTGGCGGGCGCGTCTTAGAGCCGGGCCGCCGCGGGCCGCGGCGCCGTTAGAATCGAAACGCGCGCGCGATCGCGCCGAGCGCGAGCCCGGCGATATAGACCCAGCCGAACAGCCGGTTGTGCATCAGCGAGACGCGATGGTACCACAGCGGCCAGCCGACGTACCCCGCCGGCGGCGCCGGGGGCTTCGGCTTCGCCATCACCGACAGCGCACGGGCGGCCCGGGGCAGCGCCACGGCGACGAGCACAACAAACGGCGTGATCGCGCGCGCGACGATCAGCGCCGCGACCACGGCGTACATCCCGGCGATCACCGCGCGGTTGAGCACCCGCGCCCGCCGGTCCCCGAGGACGACGGGCAGCGTCCGCTGCCCGTGGGCGCGGTCGAAGTTCGCCTGGTCGATGTGCTTACCGATGAGAATCGACATCACGCCGAGACCGTACGGAATCGACGCGAAGAACGCCGCCCCCGACAGCCGGCCGGCGATCACGAAGTAACCGCCGCCCACCATGAGCGGGCCCCAGACGAGAAACGCCGCGACCTCCCCCATGCCGATCGCCTTGAGCGGGGTGGGCGCGGCGTCGTAGAGGTACAGCAGCAGCAGGCCCGCGGCAAAAAACCCGAGGGCGATCGGCCCGCGCGCCGCGACGAAATACGCGGCAATCGCCGTGCCGACCGCCGCCAGGATGGCGAGTCCGGCGAGGAGGCTGCGGGCGTCGAGCACGCCGCTCGCGATCGGGTGTATCGTGTACCGGAGCCGCGGCGAATCCGGCGTGTCGTGGCCGCGCCGGTAGCCGAAGTAGTCATTGCTGAGGTTGCTGATCGCGTGCGCCGTGACGAAACCGACGAGCACAAGCACAAACGCGAGCGGGTCGAAGCGGCCGTCCGCCGCCGCGAGCAGCCCCGCGATCACCGCGGCCTGCGCCGAGATGACCAGGATCACGCTGCGGGCCGAGAAGAGAAACCCCGCGACCGGATCGAGCGCCGCGCGCGCCTCGGCGTGCGGCGGATAGAAGCCCACAAACGTCCTGAGCCAGAGTCGGGGACCGCGCTGCGCCGGGGTGGCCCGTCCGGCCATCTACGCCCCCCCTTCCGGCGGGACCAGCGACGCGATCAGGTCATCGAGCCGCGGGAGCGCCTCGATCGACGCCAGCAGGTCGAGCGCCCGCGCGCTCTGCACCGGGGGTAGAACACCCCGGGCGCAGTCGCGGAACTTCTCGTGCAGCTCCTCGCGGCTGAGCGGATTCTGCGGAGCGCCGCGCGGGTAGTCGACGCGGCGCTTCAACGGCGCCCCGCTGCGGCGGTGAATCTTGACGGTCACGTACCCCTCCTCGATCGGGTTGAACTCCACCGCGATGCTCGGGTCCTCCACCGGACGGACCGCCCGCAGCAGTGCCTGCGCGTCCGGACGCAGCACCTTCTCGTCGGTGAAGCTGTCGAGGGCGACGCGGCCGTCGAGCAACGCGGCGGCCACGACGTACGGCAGGCTGAACTTCCCTTCGAGGCCGGTGCGCGGACGGTCCCGGGTCACCGCGGCCAGCCCGCCCGGCGGCACCGTGACCTCCGCGGATTCGACGTCCCCGGCACGCAGCTCGTACTCACGAACCAGATCCAGCACGGCGTCGGCCGCGCGGTGCGTGGCATAGCAGCACGGATACCGCTTCACGTTCATGCCGGGCGACACCACGTCGTACGGATTGCCGAGCGAGGCCGCCAGGCCCGCCGTGCCGGCTTCGCCGTAGGCGAAGATGGCGAAGTAGCCGAGCGGCGCCTCCAGAATGGTGGTATCGCCGGTCATCCCTCTGCGCGCCAGACGCGCGGCGGCGACCCCGCAGCGTGCGGCGTGCCCCGGATGATAGGGCTTCGTCATCGTGCCGAAATTCTGGCGGCTGCCCGACGCCTCCGACGCCGCGACGGCGAGCGCGTGCTGCAACACTTCCGTCGGGAGCCCGAAGACCTTCCCCGCCGCCATCGCCGCGCCGAGCGTCCCGAGCGTGGAGGTCGCGTGCCAGCCGGTCCGGTAATGCGCCGTGCCCATCGCCCGGCCGAGCTTGGTCATGACCTCGACGCCGGCCACGTAGGCTTCCACCAGCCGGCGGCCGGACGCGCCCGCGCCCTGGGCCGCCGCGAGCGCCGCGGGCAGGATCACCACGCTCGGATGGCCAATCGAGGACCGGTTGACGTCGTCGTAGTCGAGGGCGTGCCCGCTGACCCCGTTGACCAGCGCGGCGCCCTCCATCGAAGTGCGAAGCCGCGCGCCCAGACGATCGGCCACCGGCGCGGCTCCGTCTTCCGCGACCGCGTCCGCGACGATCTTCGACACGGGTTCGGCCGCGCCGGCCAGAATCACGGCGACGGTGTCGATGATCGCGGACCGGGCCGCGTCCACCACGCCGGGGGGCGCCTCGTCGATCGACATCCGCGCCACCCACTGCGCCACGTCCCGCGTCAGTCCCATACCGCCACCACCACTCCCTGTCTCGACCCGCATTCGGCTATGCCGCCCGCCGCCGCATGCCGTCGATGAAGAGTGCGATCCCGGCGAGGCCCACGACCGCACCCGTGACGGCCCAGAATCTGGAACCCGTCATGAAGCTGCCCGGCAGCACGCGCATTCCCTGGAGGCACCACGTCCCGCCCGCGGCCAGCATCAACACGCCGAGCACGGCCTTTGCGGTGCGCATCGTCGATCCCCTCCCTTCCCGCGGCCTTCGGGCCGTGGAGACGGTTCCCTCCGTCCGCGAACGCCCCGAGCGGGCCGTGTCCGCGCGGCGACAAGGGGACGGGCTTGCAGTCCACGGAATGTATCTTGCGGGGGTGCGCCCGATGCCGAAAGCCGCAAGAAGCAACCACGAAGCCCTAGCGACGCGCGGATGACCTCCCTCGACCTGACGCTCCGGCAGAACGGCCGCGCCGCCCCGCTGCGGTTCGAGGTGCGCCGCGTGATCAACGCCGGCTTCTCCGGCCGCGACCGGGCGGCGGTGCAACGGCACATCGACGAGATGCGCGTGCACGGCATCCCGTGCCCGGACCGCGTGCCGGTCCTGTATCCGAAAATGGCCCACCTGCTCACCACGGCGGGGACGATTGAGGTGCTAGGCTCGGAGACATCCGGCGAGGCGGAGTTCGTCCTGCTCGCCGCGCCCGGCCGCATCCTGGTCGCCTGCGGCAGCGACCACACCGACCGCGGGCTCGAGAAGATCACGATCGAGAAATCGAAGCTGGTCGCGCCGAACGTGATCTCGAGCGAGGTGTGGGACCTCGAGGACGTGCGCGACGGCTGGGACGATCTCGTGCTGACGGGGCACGCGACGGTGGACGGCCGCCGCGCCCCGTACCAGGAGGGCCGGCTCGGATCGATGATGCGTCCGGACGACCTGCTGGCCCTCGTGCGCGGCCGGCTCGACGGCGACCTGACCGGCACCGCGATCTTCTCGGGCACGTTCGCGCTGCTCGGCGGCGCGTTCGCGTACGGCGAGCGCTTCGAGGTCGAGCTGCGTGACGACCGGCGTGGCACGGCGCTGCGCTGCGACTACCGCATCACGCCGATCCGGTGGCTGAGGGGAGAAGGCTGATGGCAAAGCTCAAGTTCGGCGTGTGGGTACCCTCCTACGCGTGGCGGGACGGCGGGTCCGAACGAATGCACCGGCTGACATCGTCCATCCAAAAATGCGAGGAATACGGCTTCGACATCTGGGTGATCGACCATCTGCTGACCGCTCCGGGTCTGTACGGCATGGCGTGGCTCGAGCCGCTGAACGTGCTCTCCTACGCCGCGGCGCTGACGCGGCGCGCGCGCCTCGCCACCGGCATCCTGGTCCTGCCGGTGCGGAACCCCGTGATGCTCGCCAAGGAGATCTCGACGCTGTGCCGGTTGTCCGGCGGACGCTTTGTCTTCGGCATCGGCCCCGGGTGGTACGCGCAGGAGTTCACGGTCACCGGCTCGAGGATCGAGGAGCGCGGACGGCGTACCGATGAGATCCTCGAAGCCGTGATGCTCCTGTTGAGCCGTCCCAACGCTTCCTACCACGGCCGGTACTACCAGTTCGACGACGTGACAATCGACCCGCGGCCCGCGGCGCCGCCCGAAGTATGGGTCTCCGGCGGGTCCCGTGTGCCGGACCCGGACGAACACGACGTCCCGTTCATGTCGAAAGCCGTGCTCACCCGCGTCGTGAAGGCCGGCAACTGGCTGTCGCGCTGCTCCGGCACCCAGGAGTGGGTAAAGCGGGATTGGGAGCAAATCAAGGCGCACGCCCGGACGATGGGCACAGACCCCGCGGGGATCACCTTCGGACACTGCAACTTCATTCACCTGGTGGACACGGCCGACCAGACCAAAGCGCTCGCGGAATCCCGCGAGCCGTTCATCCGGGTCATGGGGACGCACCGCTCCTACGAGCACCTGCAAGAGTGCTACATGATCGGCGGCATCGACCACATCAACGCGCGGATCGCGGATCTCGCCGGCGCCGGCCTCACCTACCTGGTGCTCGGACCGGTGACCGACGATCCCGGGCAGATCGACCTCATCGCCCGGCACGTCGCGCCCAACTTTGCCTGACCGGCGGGGCTGCCGCCCGTGAGCACGCGCTACGTCGGCGCAGCGGTGCGCCGGCGCGAAGACCCGCGCCTCCTGACGGGCGGCGGGCAGTACGTGGACGACATCGCGGCGGCCGGGTGTCTCTACGCGGCGGTCGCGCGCTCCACGCACGCCCACGCGCGTCTCGTGGCGGTCGATCTCGAACGGGCGCGGCGGCATCCTGCGGTCGTGGCCGCCTTCACGTTCGCCGATCTCGCGAAGGACCTCGCCCCGCTGCCGTCCGCGGGCCTCGCCCCCGCGGCGCTCGGCGCGCGCATCCGCTTCCAAGTCCGGAACGCGGCCCAGTTCGCGCTCGCCTCCGACCGCGTCCGCTACGCCGGGGAACCGATCGCCGTCCTCGCGGCCGATGGGCGCGCGGCCGCCGACGACGCCCTCGCGCTGGTCGACGCCGCCTACGAGCCGCTGCCGCCCGTGACGGACGTGGTCGCGGGCCTCGCGGCCGGCGCGCCCGTGGTCCATCCGGACTGGGGCGACAACGTGGCGGTGTGCTTTGCGATGCGGGTCGGCGACCCGGATCGGGCGTTCGCCAATGCGCCGGTGCGGGTCCGGGCGACGCTCCGGGTACCCCGCTCGGCGGGGATGCCGATCGAACCCCGCGGGGTGCTGGCGGTGCCGGACCGCCGGGACGGCGGTATCACCGTGTGGAGCTCGACGCAGGTGCCGCACATTCTGCAGCGCGCGCTCAGCGAGGCGCTGCGCCTCGCGGCGCACAAGGTGCGCGTCATCGCGCCGGACGTGGGCGGGGGCTTCGGCACCAAGTGTTCGGTCTATCCGGAGGAAATGCTGATTCCGCTCATCGCGACGCGCCTCCGCCGGCCGGTGAAGTGGATCGAAACGCGCCGCGAGCATATGCAGAGCGCCAGCCATTCGAGGGAACAGCTCCACGAGGCCGAGATCGCCGCGGACGCCGGCGGGACGGTGCTCGCTTTTCGCGACCGCCTGCTGTTGGATCAGGGCGCCTACAATCCGTGGGGCATCGTGCAGCCGTACAACACGGTGGCGCATACACTCGGCCCCTACCGTATCCGGCACGCCGCCTTCGACGTTCGGTCCGTCGTCACCAACAAGACGCCGCACGCCCCGTACCGCGGCGCCGGCCGCCCGGAAGCCGTGTTTGTGATGGAGCGCATGCTCGATCTGCTCGCCCGCCGCCTCGAGATCGATCCCGCCGACCTGCGCCGGCGCAACACGATCCGCAGCGACGAGATGCCCTACGACGCCGGGTTTCTCTACCGCGACGGCAACCCGTGCGTCTACGACAGCGGCGACTTCGCCGGCGCGCTCGAACGCGCGCTCGACCACGTCGGGTACGCCGCGTTCCGAAGCGAGCAGCGCGGGCTGCGCGCGCGCGGCGTGTACCGCGGCATCGGGATCGCGGCGTACGTCGAGGGCACCGGCATCGGACCCTACGAAAGCGCCGCCGTACGGCTGGACTCGTCGGGGAAGGTCGTCGTGGCGACCGGCGCCTGTTCACAGGGCCAGGGACACGAAACCACCTTCGCGCAGATCGCCGCGGACGCGCTCGGCGTCGCGCTCGACGACGTGACGGTGGTCGGCGGGGACACGCGGGCGATCGCGGCCGGCATCGGCACGTTTGCCAGCCGCAGCCTCGTCGTCGCCGGCAACGCCGTGGCCGGCGCGGCGACGGACGTCCGGGGGAAGGTGGTGCGCGCCGCCGCCGCGCTGCTCGAAGCCGCGGAGCCCGATCTCGACGTCGGCGGAGGGCGCGTCTTCGTGCGCGGCACCCCCGGCCGCGGGCTGACGCTGGCCGAAGTCGTGCGATCGAGCCTCCCCACGCTCGCCGGCGCGCGCGTCGCCGACCCGATCTTCGAAGCGTCCCGGTACGGGACCGTGCCGACGGTCACCTACGCGAGCGCCGTCCACGTCGCGGTCGTCGAGGTCGATCCCGAGACCGGCGCGGTCGCGATCCTCCGGTACGTCGTCGCCCACGACTGCGGCCGCGTGGTCAATCCACTGATTGTGGAAGGTCAGATCCACGGCGGCGTCGCGCAGGGGATCGGCGGCGGCATGAGCGAGATGCTGGCCTACGACACCGGCGGGCAGTTGCTCTCGGGGTCACTGATGGACTACGCGATCCCGAAAGCCCGGGAACTGCCGCGGTTCGAGACCGTCCATCTCGAGTATCCGTCGCCGCGCAACCCGCTCGGGGCGAAGGGCGTCGGCGAGGGAGGCGCGATCGCGCCCCCGGCCGCCCTCGCGAACGCCGTCGAAGACGCGCTGGCGCCGTTCGGAGTCCGGATCACGGAAGGCCCCCTGCTGCCGGAGCGAATCGTTGGATTGATCTCGGCTTCGAGCCCCGACCGGAGGGGAGCATGACGCCACCGGCTCGACATGCGCGGACGGCGCGCTCGGCCTGATGTCCGCCCGCGACCCCGGCCCCGTCCTCCTCCGTACGCCCCGCACGTGGGCGGCCGACGTCCTGATCCTCGGCAGCGTCGCCGCCGCGTTCTACGTGCTGCTGACGCTCGCGCCGCGGGAGCTGCACCGCTCGATCCCGTCCATCACGATCGACCTGCGGCCGTCCGCGCTGCCGGAATATGCGCTGCTCTCGCTGCTCCGCATGATCGGCGCCTACACCCTCGCGCTCGCCTTTACGCTCGGCGTCGGCTACGCCGCGGCGAGAAACGCGACGGCGGGCCGGCTGATCGTGCCGGCGCTCGATGTGCTGCAGTCCATCCCCGTGCTTTCGTTTCTGCCGACGGTGCTGCTGGCGATGATCGCCCTGTTTCCCGGACGGACGCTCGGCCTCGAGCTCGGGAGCATTCTGCTCATCTTCACGGGCATGGTCTGGAACATGGCGTTTAGCTTCTACCACTCGCTGCGGACGATTCCCGAAGAGCTGACCGAGGCGGCGCAGGCCTTCCGCCTGTCGCCTCTGCGCAGGCTGCTGTCGCTCGAGCTGCCGGCGTCGATTATCGGGCTCGTCTGGAACAGCATGATGTCCTGGGCGGGCGGATGGTTCTTCCTCATGGCCACCGAGGAGTTCACGTTGGGCAGGCAGTCGTTTGCGCTGCCGGGGTTGGGCAGTTACCTTGCCGACGCGGCGAACAAGGGCAACTTTGGCGCGATCTTGTGGGGGCTCGGCACGCTGATCGCGCTGATCGTCGCGCTCGATCAGCTGGTCTGGCGGCCCCTCATCGCCTGGAGCGAACGGTTCAAGGTCGAGCTGTCCGAGGGACAGGACGTCCCGCGCTCGTGGGCCCTCAACGTGCTGCGCGACTCCACCTTGCTGCCCGCCGCAGGCCGCGCGCTGCGCACGATGTCCGCGCGCATGCAGAAGGGACGGCCCCCGGCCCGTGCGCCCCGCCCGGCGGCGCCGGACCCCGCCGCCGCGGCGGTGACGAGGGGCTTGGGCTGGGTCGCGACCGCGGCCGCGCTCGCCGCCGTCGTCTGGGGCACCGTCTCCTTGATCAGACTGATCGCCGCCCTGCCGGCCGTGCAATGGCTCACGATCGGCGCGGGCACGGGAGCCACGCTGCTGCGGATCATCGTCGCCCTCGCCGTGTCGCTCGCCTGGACGGTCCCCGCGGGCGTCGCGATCGGGCTGCACCCGCGCCTCGCCCGGGTGGCGGAGCCCCTGGCGCAGGTCGCGGCGTCGGTGCCGGCGACCGCGGTCTTCCCGATCCTGCTGCTCCTCCTGATCCACGTCGGCGGCGGGCTCACGATCGCATCCATTCTATTGATGCTGCTCGGCACTCAATGGTACGTCCTGTTCAACGCCATCGCGGGGGCGATTGCGCTGCCGCGCGACCTGCTGGAGGCCACCGACGTGATGAAGGTCCGGGGCTGGGCGCGGTGGCGAACCCTCATCCTTCCGGGTATTTTTCCGCACCTCGTCACCGGCGGCATCACGGCCCAGGGCGGCGCCTTCAACGCCTCGATCGTCTCGGAATACGTGACGTTCGAGAACAGGACGCTGCAGACGATCGGCCTCGGCGCCCTGATCTCGGCGGCCGCCGCGAACGCGAATTACCCGCTGCTGGCCGCGGCGACCGTGGCGATGGGCACGATCGTCGTCGTCTGGAACCGCCTCTTCTGGCGGCGCGCGGCGCATCTCGCGGAGGAACGGTACCATCTGGGATGAACGATGCGCGGGCGCACGCGGCCCGGCGTGACGGAGGAGCATAGCCGTGGCGATCAGCAGCCCCCCGACCGTTCTCGTCGAGGCCAGGAGCCTGACCATTGCCTACGCGCGGCCCGACGGCGGATCGACCGCCGTGCTGTACCGCGTCGATCTGCAAATCCGCGCGGGCGAGATCCTCGCCCTGCTGGGCCCGTCCGGCTGCGGGAAGTCGAGCCTCCTCCGCGTGCTGGCCGGCCTGCTCCGGCCCACCGAGGGCACGGTCCTCTACCGCGGGCAGCCGCTCGCCGGTCCCAACCCGGGTGTCGCGATGGTGTTTCAAACTTTCGCCCTGTTCCCCTGGCTGACCGTGTTGGACAACGTCGAACTGGGGCTCAAGGCGGCGGGCGCGACACCGGAGCGGGCCCGGACGCGGGCGCTCGAGATGATCGACCTGATCGGACTCGACGGCTTCGAGTCGGCTTTCCCCAAGGAATTGTCCGGCGGCATGCGCCAGCGGGTCGGCTTCGCCCGCGCGCTCGCCGTGGAACCGGACATTCTGTTGATGGACGAACCCTTTTCCGCGCTCGACCCGCTGACCGCGGAGAACCTCCGCACGGACCTGCTGGAACTCTGGCTGAAGCGCCGTTTTCCGACGCGCGCGATCGTCGTCGTGACCCACAGCATCGAGGAGGCCGTGTTCATGGCCGACCGCATCATCGTACTGGCGACGACGCCGGGGCGCATCGTCGACGAGGTCCGGCCGGAACTGCCGCACTGGCGGGATCGCCGCTCGCCGCAGTTTCAACAGGTCGTCGAGCGGGTCTACGAGCTGCTGACCGGCGACCGCGCGCGGCGCCTCGAGCATCTCAAGCAGCTCATTCCCAGGCTGCCGAGCGCAACCGTCAGCATGCTGATCGGTCTCGTAGAGTTCATCCACGACCGGGGCAACGAGGCGGATCTCGCGCGGGTCGGCGCGGAGCTGCATTTCGACGTCGAAGATCTCCTCCCGGCCGTCGAGGCCGCGGAGCTCTTGGGCTTTGCGACCGCCCACGCCGGCGACCTGAAGCTGACCGAACGCGGTGGGGTGCTGGCCGCGGCGACCGTGCAGGAGAAGAAGGAGATCTTCCGCTCGCGGCTGCTCGACACGGTGAGCCAGACACGGGAGATCGTCGCGCAACTCAACCGAAACGAAGACCACCGGATGCCGGCCGGCGACGTGCTCGACGAGCTGGAGCGCCACTTCAGCAACGAGGAGGCGCGTCGCCAACTGGAGATCCTGATCGGCTGGGGGCGGTACGCCGAGATCTACGCGTTCGACGAACTGACGGACGACTTCTACCTGGAGCCTGGCGGCGTACCGGCCGAGGCGGTGTCGGGGTAAAGCCCCGCGGCCGGCTTTACTGTTCGATCACCTGGTAGCTCAGCACGTACCGTGTGCGGGACTGCAGATGCGAGGAGCGGAGCCGGACGCCTTGGTCCGACGTCGAGTGCACGTACACCCCCGCGGTCGCCGCGGAATCCGAATTCCAGCTCAGGATGACGATCGGCGGCTGCGGGTACACGCGCTGAAACCGGATCTCGCCGAACGGGGCCGCGCCGTCCGGGGCGGCCGCGCCCGTCGTGAACGAGACGGTGCCGGCAACCGCCGTGCAGCTGCAGCCGTCGAGCGTGATGCCCGAATCCCGCGCCGGCACAAACGCGGCGATCGGGGCCGCCGCGCTGATGAACCCGACGGGGCCTGCGCCGCTCTCCTGCGTCGCGATGCGGGTGACCCGCGGCGGAGTGACGACGTCGGACGCCAGGCGGGCGGGTACCGGCAGGCGGACGTCGATCAGCGTGACGACGCTCACGTCGTGGGCCGGCCGGGCGATGACCACCGCCGTCCCATGCGGCGCGTCCGCAATCAGTTCGGTGGCGATGATGTCGATGGCCTCGGCGTCGGTGCCGGAGATCCGCACGGGCACACGGGTCGGCGCCCCCGGGAAACCGCCGCCGCCGCCGATCCCCGAGTTCATCACGGTGTCGACCGCGCCGGTGATCTCCAGACAGGCGCGCCCCGCCGTTTGACCGCAGTGGTGGGCGAAGATATTGTCGAACGTGCTCTGATAGAAGAGGTTGCCGCCGATCCCCGCGATGATGGCCGAGGTCGCGTATTCGGTCGAAATGTTCGTGAGCCGGTCTCCCGTGCCGCCGCCCCGCAGAAAGATGCCGTAGTTGAGGTAGGGGATCACGCCGTTGGGCGGCCCCTCGACTCTAATCGACGAAAAGGTACAGCGTACGCAGGCGTCGGGAAGCAGCAGCCCGCCGGTCCCGGTGTGAGCGTTCGCGGTAAGGTCCAGCACGAGGTTTTGAATCTGCACCGGGTTCGCGGTGACCATCACCGCCGGGCCGGAACCGACGAATTTGACGACGCACGCCGCCCGCCCGGCGGACGGCGACCCGGCGAAGTCCGTACCGAGCACCAGGGTGGCCGATACGAGGTAGATCCCCGACCGGCAAAAGACGGGGCGGCCGCTCGTGGCCGCCTCGGTGAAAGCGGCCTGGACCGCCGCGGTATCGTCCGTGACGCCGTCCCCGCGCGCCCCCGCGGAGCGGATGTAGACCCACGGCGGATCGAGAGGATCGAAGGAGTCGGTCGTCGTCCGGGGCACCGGTGGCGAGATCGCGGCGGACGGGTGCGGCCGCTCGCCGCCGCCGACGACGCCGATGTAGGTCGCCGGGGAAGTCGCTACAAGAATAAACGCCGCGATCAGGCCAACCGGAACCCAGGCTCTCACACAGTCCCCCCTGCCGGAAGATCGCCGTCACACGGCGAACGCTTCTCCCGCCATCCGCCGGTATTGTGCCCGGGACCGACGCTAAGTAGACGGCGTGGCTAAGTAGACGGTGGACGCCGAGGGGCCGGACGGTCATTCCACGACGATGGAGGGGGAGGTCCACGGGCCGTGATCCCAACGCTGGCGTTCGGACGTACCGGGCACGAGAGCACCCGCACGATCTTCGGGGCGGCGGCGCTCGCCCGGGTCACCCAGGATCAGGCCGATCCGGTGCTGGAGCTGCTGCTGCGCTACGGCGTGAATCACATCGACGTCGCGGCGAGCTACGGGGAGGCGGAACTGCGGATCGCGCCGTGGCTGCGGACGCACCGCGACCGTTTCTTTCTCGCGACCAAGACCGGCGCGCGCACCTACGACGCCGCGAAGCGACAGATCCACCAGTCGCTCGAGCGGATGGGGGTCGGTCGGATCGACCTGATCCAGCTGCACAATCTGGCCGACCCGATCGAGTGGGACACCGCGCTCAGCCCGCGCGGCGCGCTCGACGCCTGCCGGGAGGCGCGCGACGAAGGCCTCGTGCGGTTCATCGGGGTGACCGGCCATGGGACCCAGATCGCGGCCACGCACCTGCGCAGCCTCGAGCGGTTCGACTTCGACTCGGTGCTGCTGCCCTACAATTACGTGATGATGCAGGACGGGCACTACGCCGGGATGTTCGAGCGCGTCGCCGCGGCCTGCCGCGACCGCAACGTCGCGGTGCAGACGATCAAGTCGGTGGCGCGGCGCCCGTGGTGGGGCCGGGAGCGCACCCGGACCACGTGGTATCAGCCGGTCGAAGACCAGCGGGACATCGACCTCGCGGTCCACTGGGTGCTCGCCCGGCCCGGCATCTTCCTCAACACCGTCGGCGACGTCGCGCTGCTGCCGAAGGTGCTCGACGCCGCCTCGCGATACGCCGCACCTCCGGACGAGGCCGCGGTGCGCGAGTCGGCGGCCCGCCTCGAGATGCTGCCGCTGTTCGTCTGAGCGGCCCGTCCATGGCCGAGCCGCTCGTCGCGCTCGAGCAGGTGAGCCGCGGCTACGACGGCGGCCGGGTGGTCGCCCTGCGCGACGTCACGCTCCGTGTGGCCCCGGGCGAGTTCGTCGCGATCGTCGGTCCGAGCGGGAGCGGGAAGTCGACGTTGCTTCACCTGCTCTGCGGCCTCGACCGCCCGACGGCCGGCCGCGTGCTGTTCCGCGGCGCGGAGCCGCCCTCGCCGGCCGCGTGGACCCGGGTACGGGCGCGGCAGATCGGCTTCGTCTTCCAGGCGTTCTATCTGTTCCCGACGTTGACCGCGCTCGAGAACGTCGAGATCCCGATGTTCGGCGTCGTGCCGCACGCGGCCGAGCGGCGGCGGCGCGCGCGCGCCCTGCTGGACCGCGTCGGCCTCGGCGGCCGGCTGGACCACCTGCCGTCGCAACTCTCCGGCGGCGAGCGGCAGCGCGTCGCGATCGCCCGCAGCCTGGCCAACACTCCGATTCTCATAGGCGCCGACGAACCGACGGGCAACCTCGATTCGCACGCTTCCCTGGAGGTGCTCGACCTGCTCGCCGACCTGCGGCGGCGCGACGGCGCGAGTCTGGTTCTGGCCACCCACAACACCGAGGTCGCCGCCCGGGCCGGCCGGATCATCCGCCTGGCCGACGGCCGGATCGTCGCCGACTCGTGCGCTTCCTGAGCATTCCCGCACGCAACCTGACCCGCCGGCCCGTGCGGTCCGTCCTGACCGCGTTTGGGGTCGCGCTGGCGGTCGGCGGGTTCGTGGTCCTGACGGGATTTTCGCGCGGCATGGAGCACGCCTGGACGGTGAGCCTGGTCGAACGCGACGTCCACATGACCGCGATCCCGCGCGGCACGGTGGAGATTCTGACGGCGTCCGTGGACGACTCGCTGGCGGCCCGGCTCGCGCAATTCGCGGGCGTGCGCGACGCCACCGAGGAACTCGCGGATATGGTCATGCTGCCGTCGGGCCAGCCGGTGCTGGTGGTCGGCTGGCCGGCGGGTAGCTTCCTGTGGGAGACGCTGCGCCTCAGCGCCGGCCGCCTCCCCGCCGCGGCGCGGCCGGACGGCGCCGTGGTCGGCCAGGGGCTCGCGGCGGCCCTCCGGCTCGAGCCGGGCGGCAGCCTCGATCTCCTCGGGACGCGGCTCGCCGTGACCGCGGTCTTTCGTCCGAGCGGCGTGATCAACAACAACATGGTCATCATCCCGCTGCCGACGCTGCAGCGGCTCCTCAATCGGCCGGGCAAGGCAACGGTCATCGACCTGCGGCTGGCGCAGCCCGGGGATCCTGAGCAGGTCGACGCGGTGCGGGCGCGGCTCGCCGCCGCGTTCCCCGGTCTTACCTTCACGGAAACGCGCTCGGTGGCCGACAGCAACGACATCCTGCGCCTGATCCGCGCGATGGCGTGGGGCATCTCCATCATCGCGCTCGCGATCGGGCTGTTCACGGTATTGAACACCCTGCTTATGTCCGTCACGGAGCGCATCCGCGAGTTCGGCGTGCTGTCCGCGCTCGGCTGGAGTCCCGGGCGCGTGCTCGCGATGGTCGTGCTCGAAGGGCTCGCCCTTACGCTCGCCGGCAGCGCGGCCGGCGTCGTCCTGGGCGCCGCAGGGCTTCGGTGGCTCGCGCAGACGCCGATGCTGCGCGGCATCGTCCAGCCGGAGATCGGTCCGCGCCTGCTGCTGGAGGCCGCCGCCGTGACGCTCGTGCTCGGGATCGCCGGCAGCCTGTACCCCGCAGCCCGCGCGGTGGCCGTACAGCCGGTGGACGCGCTGAAGTACGAGTAGGCGGCGCCCCCCTACACGGCCGCCGTGCCGGCCAGCCGGTCGTACCAGGCGGTGATGAACGGATTGAAGTAGCGGTGGTGCACGACGATCGAGCCGTGCACCACCGGATCGCCGGCATCGGACGACGCGACCTCGTGCACCGCGCCGCGGGGAAAGAACCGCGCGGCGACCGACGGCGTGCGCAGCGCCGCGAGCGTGGGTGAGGTCGGCACGAATACGCCGTCCTCGTCTTCCGCGAACAGCACGAGCGCCGGCCCGCGGAAAATCGGCGTGCGGGCAGACGGCCAGCTCAGAGCCCGCAGCGCCAGCGCCCGTTCGTAATAGCCGGTCACGCTGATCTCGTGCACGGCGGCGAGTACCCGGGCGATGATCGCCGCATTGCGGTCGTTGAGCAGCCGCGTCGCGCGCTCGCGGCGGAAGAGGCTGCCGAAGGCGCGCCGCGTGCGGGCCACTTCGCGCTCGAGATCGCCGTGGTGGCCGCCGAGGAAGAACGTCCGCGCGGCCCGTTCCCGCAGCGGCGCGGCGCCGGCCGCCGCGGCGTCCAGACGGACCATGTCCGCGGCGCAGAGTATCGGGCTGACCATGACGACGCCGGCGAGCTGGAGCTGGGGCCCGGCGTGCGCCGGCTGCGCCCCCCGCTCGCACAGCAACTTCACCACCAGCCCCGCGCCGAAGCAGATGCTGAAGAGGACGGGGTACTCGCCGCGCGCGTTGAGGTGCCTGATGAGCCCGCCGACCTGCGCGAAGAGCGCCCGGGTGCAAAACCGGTTGCGCGGATAGTTGACGTAGTAGATGTCGCCGTAACGCGCGACGAGGTCCCGCTGATACTCGATCGACTCTGTGGCGTCGGGCAGGAAGCCCGCGATGACGATCGTCGGCGTCCGCCCGGCACCGGTCTGCCGGAAAATCTGACTCTGCGCCGCGGCATCGGCGCCGTCTCGGCCGTCGCGCGGCCGGGCGGATGGAAACGGGACGATGGGGCCGCCGAGACCCGGGCTCGACTGGCCCTCCAGGGACGGCGCCTGCGGTGGACGCGCGGTCATCGGCCGAGCGGCAGGTTCGGCGCACCGTCTCGGCGATCCTTTGCAGACGTGCTCGATTGAGCGGCGGCCGGCGGTGTACTCTTTCGGGTTCGCGAGTCTACCGCATCCGGCGGCTCGGCATTATATCGGATGGCGGGTTCGCCCGTCGGACATCGGTGGCGGCTCCCGCGGAAAGGGACGAACTTGAGCAATCTTCGTCGGCTCCGCGGCGTCGCCGGTATCCTCGCGGGCACCGCGACGGCGTGGCCGGCCGACTGTCTGACCGTCATCTTCCCGGCGGCCGGGCTCTCGCGCCACGGCCGCGCGGACATCTTCCGGCACACCGTCTAGGGGCGACCCGCACCACCGGCCGGGGGCATGGTCGGCCGATGAGCATGCCCCCGGCTGCACCACTCGCGCGCAATCCCGAACGGAGGACCGCACCGGGCCCCCACGCTTTTGTGCACCGCGTTGCCCTACAATAAAGACGGCGACGCCGGCGCATATCGCCGGCTCGTCCCCGTAAGGGGGAGACGCCTCGTTGACCGCCCGTCCCAATCGTGCGGCCGGCCCAAGGCGCCGTGGGAGGAAGCGAGATGGCGTCTTCACCGGACAATCTGACGCACGACATAGACGGGAGCGGCGGCATTCTGACCGTACGCGGTAGCACCCTCCACCGCAGCTGGAACAACATCCGCTACAAGACGGGGTTGTCCGCGAAGAACGTCGGGGCCAAGCACCTCTCGATGAACGTCGCGACGATCCCGCCCGGGGGCGTGGCCTACGCCCACATCCACGTCGGGTTCGAGGTAATGCTCTACATCCTGCGGGGCCGCGTCCGGCATGAGTACGGGCCGAACTGTTCGCTGAGCATCGACAACGAGGCGGGCGACTTCATTTTCATCGAGCCGGGGATCCCCCACGAAGTGCGCAACCTCAGCGACACGGAGCCTGTCGTGGCCGTCGTCGCGCGGTCCGACGCCTCCGAGTGGGAAAACATCGTCTCGTACGAACGGCGGCGGTAGGCGGCGGGCGTCCGCCCGCCGGGCAGCCGTGGGCTTGGACCCGTCTACCGGGTGAAGTCTACGGCGGTGGTATTGCCGCCGCTGACGAGCACGCCGACGCGCGCACCCGGCTCGGGCTGATAGCGGCCGGACAGCAGCGCGGCCAGTGCCGCGGCGCCGCCCGGCTCCGCCGCGACCCGCGCGGCGTTCCACAGCGCCTGCTGCGCGTGCCGGATCGCCTCGTCCGTGACCAGTACGACCCGGCTCACGTAGCGCTGCGCGATCGGATACATCAACTCCCCGACCCGGCGCGGCGCAAGCGAGTCCGCGGCGAGTCCACCCGCCTCGGCGTCCACGGGACGACCGGCCGCGAGCGCGCGATACAGGGTCGGGGAAGCCTCCGGCTCGACGCCGACGACGCAGACGCCCCCGCCAAACCACGCCGCGATGCCGCCGATCAGCCCGCCGCCGCCGACGGCGACGAGGAGGGTGTCGACGGCCGCCCCCTGCTCCGCCAGTTCGAGCCCGATCGTGCCCTGCCCGAGCAGGGTCTCGACCTGGTCGAAAGCATGGACCGGCAGCGCGCCGCTCGACGCGGCCCACGCCTCGCTCGCCTCGAGGGCGTCCGCGTACCGGTCGCCGCCGACGACGAGATCGGCGCCGTAACCGCGGATCCGGTCGATCTTCGCCTGCGACGAGATCGCCGGCACGAAGATCTTCGCCGGAACACCGGTCTTCATCGCGGCGTACGCGACCGCCGCCCCGTGGTTGCCGCCCGACGCCGCGACGACGCCGGCGCGCGGCACCGTCCGGCCGAGCAGGTTCGCGAAGGCCCCGCGCGCCTTGAACGAGCCGGAGTGCTGAAAGAGCTCGAGCTTCAAGAGGGTCGGAAACCGGCCCAAACCGAAATCCGCGCCGTCCACCTCGAGGACGGGGGTACGCCGGATGTACGGTTTGATGACCGAATAAGTGGCCGCGATCCGTTCCCGGGTGATGCGATCCGCACACTCCGCCATGGCACTTGACATACTATTAGATAATTAGCAAAGTTACAATATGTCCACCGAGGCGGCGATCCGGGCCCTCGCCAACGAGCGTCGGTTGCGCATCCTGGAGTGGCTGAAGGATCCCACGGCACACTTTCCGCCGCAGGCGGACGGCGACCTGATTCGGGACGGGGTCTGCGGCCTGCTCATCGCCCGGAAGCTCGGGATCAGCCAGCCGACGGTGAGCCGGCACATGCAGATTCTCACTCAAACGGGACTCGTCCGGGCCAAGCGGATCAAACGCTGGACGTTCTACAAGCGAGACGAAGCGCGCATTCGAGACATCAAGAAGACGGTACTGGCAAAGGTCTAGACCGCGTGGACCACGGCCGCGACGAGGCGCGGTTCCAGGATCTCGCCGCCGTGCTGGACGAGATTCGCGTCACCGCCTCGATCTCGGCGAAGGTCGCCCGGCTGGCCGGGTACCTCACGACGCTCTCGGACGAGGACCTCGGCCGCGCCTGCACGTTTCTCGCGGGCCGGCCGTTCGCGCCGGGCGACGGCCGCCGCCTCGGCCTGGGGTGGGCCGCGATCGGCGCGGTGCTCCAAGAGTTGACGCGCGCGCCGGACGCGGAGATGGGCGCGACCTACCGTGCCCACGGCGATCTCGGGGACGCCGCGGCCGCGCTGCTCGCACGGTACCCGCCGCCGGCCGGCCTGTTCGCGCGGCCGCTCACGCTTGCGCACGTCGAGGAAGAGTTCGCGGCGATCGCCGCGGCCCAGGGCCGGGCGTCGCGGCGCGCCAAAGCCGCGGCGCTGCGGGACCTCCTCGGCGGCACCGCCCCGCGAGAAACGGCATACCTCATCAAGATCATGACTTCGGACATGCGGGTCGGCCTGCGCGAAGGGCTGCTGCTGCCCGCGATCGCCACGGCCTTCGCGCGCGACCCCGCGGCGGTGCGGCAGGCGGCGCTGTTGATCGCCGAACCGGGGGAGGTCGCGGTGCGCGCCCGCGCCGGAACGCTGGACGGCGCCTCGCTCGTCCCCGGCCGCCCGTTCCGCTTCATGCTGGCGAGCCCGCTGGAGACGCCCGCCGACGCCTTCGACGACCGCACGCCCGTCCTGTGGGTCGAGGACAAGTACGACGGCATCCGCGTCCAGGCGCATCGCACGGGCGAGGGGGTGGTGATCCTCTCGCGGACGCTCGACAATGTGACGGCGGCGTTTCCGGAGCTCCCGCCGGCGCTCGCCGCGCGCGCCGGCGCGTACATCGTCGACGGCGAGATCGTCGCCTGGAAGGACGGCCGCGCGCTCGCGTTTGGACGGCTGCAGCAGCGGCTGCAGCGCCGACGCCCGGGAGCGCTGGTCGCCGAGATTCCGGTCGTGCTCGTGGCCTTCGACGTGGTGCACCTCGACGGCCGGGACCTGCTCGGTCTGCCGCTGGCGGAGCGGCGCTCGAAGCGCTCGACCTTCCGTCGCCGGTCCGGCTCAGCACCGCCGAGGAGGCGCGGACCCCGAAGGACCTGGAGCGGCGCTTCGCCGCCGCGCGGGCGGCCGGCAACGAGGGCATCGTGATGAAGCGGCCGGACGCGCCCTACCAGCCCGGCCGGCGCGGACGGCTCTGGACGAAATGGAAACCCGGCGTCGGCACGCTCGACGTCGTCGTGGTCGCGGCGGAGTACGGGCACGGAAGGCGCGCCGGCGTGCTCTCCGACTACACGTTTGCGGTCCGGGACGCGGACCGGCTGGCGACGATCGGCAAAGCGTATTCGGGCCTCACGGACAAAGAGATTAAGGAACTGACCGCCTGGTTTCTCGCGCACACGCGCGAGGACCTCGGGTTCATGCGGACGGTCGAACCGGGGGTGGTGCTCGAAGTCGCCTTCGATGCGATCACGCGGAGCGACCGTCACGACTCGGGGTTCGCGCTGCGCTTTCCGCGGATCGTTCGCGTCCGCGACGACAAACCGGCCGCGGAGACCAACACGCTCGACGACGTGCGCCGGATGTTCGAAGTGCTGCACTCCCATCGATGAGCCTCACGCGGCTCGGTGCCCCGACCTCTAGACCGGGATCTCCAGCGCCCGCCTCAGGGCGTCGGCAAACTGTTCCATGATCTGGTCCGCCTTTCGCTGAATCATGCCCTGCCCCAGCGTGCCGAGCCTGCCCAGGACCGCGGCGTCCGAGGCCAGGCGGAGCACGCTGCCGCCATCCCGCGGCTCGACGGCGAGGTCGAGCGTCACCCGGAGCGAACTTCCCATCGCGCTGTCGCGGCCGCCCGCCTGGGCCCGCAGGCGCCGTCCCTCCTCGACCTCGAGAATCTGAATTTCCATCGGGAACGTCACGCTGAACGGTCCGATGCGCTCCGCCACGACGGCGGCGTAGCGCTCGTGCGGCACGAGCGTCCGCGCGTCGCGGCAGCCGGGCAGGCACCGCGCCACCCGCTCGACGTCCCACAGAAATTGCCACACCTGCTCGGGCGACCGGGCGACGGCGATCTCCTTTTCGAAACGCATGGGCCCACCATACCACGCGGGCCGCACCGGGCGCAGGGAATCGTCCGCCCAACCATGGAAGCTACGAACGGGGCATCGGCGGACAGCCGGCCGCGTGCCGCGATACCAAATCCCCGGAGGTGTGAGCGATGCCGTTATACGTCCGTCGCGAGGACATTGCCGACGATACGGTGAGGACGCAGTACACGCACATGTCGACCCAGATGGTGTACGGCGCCGAAAGCTGCCTCATGCTCGCGACGCGCCCCGGAGGGTATCACTCGCACCCCCACAAGCACGACACCGAGCAGATGAACTACGTGATCGACGGAGAGATCTGGGTCTTTGTCGAGGACACGTTTTTCCTGGTGAAGGCGGGCGACTACTACCGCATTCCGCGCAACGCGGTGCATTGGGGCTGGATCACGTCGGACAAGCCGTGCACGATCCTCGAAGTATTCGCGCCGGTCTATCTCGGCGGAACGCACCCGAACGCCGTGGGCCTCTACGACGACGGCGAGAAGCCGGCAAAGATTCCGGACATCAAGACGGAGGCGGTGTCCGACGACTACATGAAGATCGAGGCGAAACTGCCGATCACGCGCTAGGCAGAGGCGCCCGCCGCTCCGCGGGTGCCTACCGGGCGGCGTCGGAGGGGCTCAGCTCCGCGCTGAGCGCCTCGGCCAGATCATCGACGAGCGCGTGGAACTCCGGCGTGTGCCGGTCGTGGGCCTCCCTCGGCCGCGTGAGCGGCACGGCCACGTCCGCGCGCAGGCGGCCGGGCCGGCGCGACATCAGGAGCACGCGATCCGCGAGAAACACCGCCTCTTCGATCTGGTGCGTCACGAAGAGCACCGTCTTCTTCCGGCGGAGCCAAATGCGTTGCAGTTCCGCCTGCATCAGCTCGCGCGTCAGCATGTCGAGCGCGCTGAACGGTTCGTCCATCAGCAGGACCTCGGGATCCACCGCGAGGGCGCGCGCGAGGTTCACGCGCTGACGCATCCCGCCGGACAGCTGATGCGGGTAGGCGCGCTCGAATCCGCTCAGGCCGACGAGATCCACGAGTTCCTGGACGGTTTCGCCGGACCGCGCCCGCGGCACCCGGCGCACCTCCAGCCCGAAGGCGACGTTCGCCTGCACCGTGCGCCACGGAAACAGCGAATCGCTCTGGAACACCATCGCCACTCGGCGGTCGACCCCCGTGAGCGGGCGGCCGCCGATGGTGATGCGGCCCTCGCCCGGCCGCTGCAGACCGGCCATGCAGCGCAGCACTGTCGTCTTGCCGCAGCCGCTCGGACCGACGAGCGCGACGAACTGCCCCTCCTGGACGTCGAAGCTCACATGGTCGAGGACGAGCAGCGGCGGCGCGCCGGTCCGCTCGAACGAGACCGCGAGCCGCTCGACGCTGAGTTCGGTCGACGCCGCTACACGACCGACTGCGTACGCCACGGCGCCATCCTCCGTTCCAGATACCGCAGCACGCTCGTCACGGCCACGCCCATCACAGCCAGCACGATGATGCCGACGAACAGGAGCGGTGTGTTGAAGACAGACGCCGCGTTGGTGATCATCAGCCCGACGCCTTTGCTGGCGCCGCCGAACAGCTCCGCGACGAAGATGCCGATCACCCCGCGCCCGACGCCGATCCGCGCACCCGACAGGATGAACGAAAGCGCCCACGGCACCATCACTTTGCGCAGCGTGTCCAGCCGGCCGGCGCCCATGCTGGTTGCCACCTCCAGCAGCGACCGGTCGGTAGACCGGATGCCCGCCACCGTGCCGATCGTCACCGGGAAAATCACAACCAGCGCAATGATGATGGTCTTCGACCACAGGCCGATGCCGAACCAGATGATCAGGAGCGGCGTGAGCGCGACGAGCGGCGCGGTGTAGGCCGCGGAGACCCAGGGATCGACGTATTCCGCGGTCCGCGGGCTCGCGCCCAACAGCACGCCGAGCAGCACGCCGCCGGCGAAGCCGAGCGAGGATCCCACCGAGAAATACGTCAAGCTGACTTTGATGTTATCGAGCAGCTCGCCGCTGCCGATGACCTGGATCGTCGCGGCGAGCACGGAGGACGGCGTCGGGAGAAAGAGCGGATTCCGCACCACGTAGATGGCGAACCACTGCCACAGCACGATGCCGGCCGCGCCGCTCAACGTGACGCGCCCCCATCGCGCGAGCAGGAGCCCCGTCCTCACCGCAGCTCCGGGATGAGGAACGCCTCGCGCTCCAGGACCGGCCGGTCGTCGAGCAGAAACCGCGCGCCCCGGAACCCCAGGTCGAGGTGGAGCGGCGTGCGGTTGCCGCCGCCGAGGTCGGCGTTGGACCCGAAAGCCAGCGTCACCGCACCGTACACGCCGCGCACCTCGGCGCCGCGGGTATGGTAGTGCGCGTACCGGTCCAGGGCGTCGTAGCGCGCCCGCGGATCGCAGCCCCAGCCGATGTGCGAGATGCGGTCCGCGTCGCTCTCCCGGCCTCGGGCGAAATGGTCGCGCAGCAGCACCACGTCAAACCCGCCGCCCTCCATCCCGGTGATGCGGCCGTGCTCGACCGTCAGCCGCACGGGACTGCCGGCGTACCGGTGGCCGATGATGTCGCCCGGCGTGAGCACCAGCGTTCCGGCTGCGGTATCTTCGGCCGGCGCGAGGACCACCTGCGCCGTCGGCCAGTGGTCCCAGCGGCCCGGCAGATCCGCGAAGCCGTACTGCATGAAGACGGGGCGGTCGCCGCGATCGACGGAGAGATCGGTACCCGCGGGCGTCGTCACGCGCAGACGGCGGCTCGCGCCCAGAACGCGGGCGCCGGCTTCGACCCGCGCCTTGATCTCACGCGTCGGGAACAACCGCTGCAATACCTCGATCGGCTCCCGAACGCGGAGCATGCGCGTCCCCTGGGAGAGCATCTCGATCTGCCGCTCGGAGTGGAGAAAACCGATCGACGTGAGATCGGCGACGAAGTCCATCCGTTTCATCAGATCGATGATGTGCTCGTAGGGGACCCGCTTCTCCACGCGGCGGCGCGCCGTCATCTCGGGCGTGCCTTCGACGTACGGCACGACGACCTGCGCGACCTCGGCGCCGATCTCGAGCACCGCCCCGAAACAGGCGGCGACGTAGTGCGGGTTGGTCGAGGCGTCGGAAACGATCAGCACTTTCTCCGAAGACCGCAGATTGCACAGGAGGAGTTCCTCCCGAAACAGCACCACCGCTTCAGCGCCGACGAGCGACGACAGCGGAAACTGCACCATGACTAGTCTCCTTCCGCGGGACCGCGGCGGCCGGCGGCGCGGAGGGCCGCGAGGACCTTCTCCGGCGTAATCGGCAGCGAGGTGATGCGGATCCCGATCGCGTCCGCGACCGCGTTCGCGATTGCCGCGGCGGTCGGGTTCATGCAGATCTCCCCGACTCCCTTCGCGCCGTAGGGGCCGACCGGATCGCGGTGCTCGAGCAATACGGTCCGCAGCTCCGGCAGGTCGCCGGCACGCGGGGTCCGGTAATCGAAGGCAAACGGATTCAGCACCCGCCCCTCTTCGCACACCACTTCCTCGAGGAGCGCGAACCCGAGGCCCATCACCATCCCGCCCTCCATCTGCCCCTCGACGATCAGCGGGTTGAGCGCGCGGCCGACGTCCTGCGCGTTGAGGAGGCGCAGAACGCGGACTTCCCCGGTGCCCGGATCGACTTCCACCTCGGCGACCTGGCACGAGTACTCGAACGTGTTGTTGGCGTTGCCCTGGCCGCGCTCATCCAGCTCCGTCGTTCGGCCCTGATGGACCCCCTGGCCGAACGGCTGCTCGCCGCGGCGGCGCATCGAGTAGTGGACGACCTCCGCGAACGCGAGCGCCCTCGCGGGCGTGCCGCGGACGAAGACCTTGCCGCCGGCGCACTCGAGATCCTGGGGGTCGGCCTCCAGCATCTCGGCCGCGACGGCGGTCAGTTTCTGCCGCAAATCAAGCGACGCGGCCCGAACGGCGTTGCCGACGAAGTACGTCGTGCGGCTGGCCGAGGCACCCAGGTCCTGGGGCACACCGTCGGTCGTCTTCGGCGCGATCGCGATGGCGTCGCGGGGCAACCCGAGCGCCTCCGCGACAACCTGGCTGAGGGCCGTGTCGATGCCCTGCCCGACGTCGGCGGCCCCGGTGATCAGCGTGACGGTGCCGTCGGGATTGGCCTTCAGAAGCGCGGCACCCGTGTCCGTGCCGTGGAGCGCCGGACCGCCGAGTCCGTGGTGGGCGGCGGCGACACCGAGTCCCCGGCGCGGCGCGGTGGATGCCGCGCCGCGACGCGCCTCCCGCAGCGCGCGCCACCGCGTTCGAAAGTCGCTCGCCTCCCCGGCCGCCGCGATCACCTCGCGGACGTGCACGCTGTGCTTCGCCGGGTCCAGGACCTGGCCGGTGCAGTTCGTCCAGCCCGGCCGCCAGGCGTTGCGAAGCCGGACCTCGAGCGGATCGAGGCCGAGCCGCGCCGCCCCTTCATCGAGGAGGCTCTCCCGCGCGAAGGAGACCTGCGGATTGCCGAATCCCCGGAACGACCCGCTCATGGTGTTGTGCGTGAACGCGCAGCGCGACTGGATGTTGAGATTCGGCACCGCGTACGGGCCCTCGAGGTGAATCGCGGCATAGACGGAGATCATCGCCGGCATCGAGTTGTAGGCGCCGGTGTCGAGCCACAACTCGCCGTCCGCGAACTGCAGCAGGCCGTCCCGATCGAACCCCAGCGCGAGGTCGATGTCGAACGGCGTCTTGCAGGTCGCCGCGAAGAACTCTTCTTCGCGCGTGTACACGCACTTGACCGGACGCCCGGTCCGCATGGCCAGCAGGGCGCAGTACGGCTCGACGGTGACCTCGCCTTTGCCGCCGAAATCGCCGCCGGTCGGGACGAACACGACGTTGACGCGGTTCAGCGGCACCTGAAGGAGCTCGGCCAACTGCAACTGGGTTCGGAACGGCTTCCCGGTGGAGCACCAGACCGTGACGCGGCCGGTAGCTTGATCGTACTCCGCGACCCCGGCGTGCGGCTCCATGGAAAAGTGCTCGATCCGCTGCGTGCGGAAGCGGTCCCGGACGACCACGTGCGAGCGTGCCCGCGCGCCGCCGACGTCCCCTTTGACCAGCCGGAAGTGAGTCGCCTCGTTGCCCACCGCGTCCACGAACCATTTGCGCATCCACGACGCGACCGGGTAGCCGGCCTTGCCGGGATGCACCGGCGGCGCCCCGGGCGCGAGCGCGGCGTCGAGCGTGTACACCGCCGGCTGCGCCTCGTAGCGGACGCGGATCAGCTCGGTCGCCCGCTGCGCCGTCTCGACGTCGACCGCCGCAACCGCGGCGATGACATCGCCGATGCACCGCGCGTCGCCCCGCGCGAAGAGATGCCGGGACGAGATGCTGGTGCCGGCCGGCGGCATCGACGGCACGTCCGCGGCGGTGATCACGGCCTCGACGCCCGGCAGCCGGAGCGTCTCCGAGAGATCCACCCCGGTGATGCGGGCGGGGGCCTGCTCGGCGTAGAGCAGCCGGCAGTGGAGCATGCCGGGCAGGCCGATGTCCGTCGAGAAGGACGCCCGGCCCGTCGCGAACGCCGCGGCGTCGAGCCGCGGCGTTCGCGCCCCTACCGCAGTGAAGACGGCTGGCCGGGGTGGCACTGCCGCGGAACTACTTGCCGGCCTGCGCCAGCGCGGCGTTCAAGTATGACAGGTCGAAGTAGCGCTGCGCATTGGCGCCCTTCGGGACCTGGCCGAGGCCCGCCAGAATGTCTACGACGCCCTGCATCGAGCGGGGGCTCGGCGCAAGATCCCAGCTCGTGAGATAGGTTTGCGTCCGGTAGAACTGGTCGTAGGTCTGACCCACAACGGCCGGATCCAGGTGCCCGAGGTCCGAGAGCATCTTCACGACCTCGTCCTTGTGCGCCGTGTTCGCGGTGTAGCGGAAACCCATGATCAGGGCCTTCAACGTCGCCACGGTGGCGTCGCGGTTGCGCGCGGCCCAGTTGGTATTGTCGACCACGCACGCGAAAACCGCCGGAATGTCGAACAGGCCGCCCAGGTCGGTCATGCCGTCCTTCCGCGCGAGGAGGTTGAACGGCGCGGTCAGGATGGCCGCGTCGACGGCGCCCTTGCTCAGCGCCGCGTAACGCGCCGCCAGGCCGCCGCCCGCGATCAGGTTGTACTCGCCGTCCTTCAGCCCGCCGCCCGTCATGAGCCGACGGATCAGGGCCGTGCTGGCCTCCGGCGCAACCGTCCAATGCGAAATCGTCTTGCCCTTCAGGTCCGCGTACGACTTGATACCGGGCCGCGCGAAGAGGTTGTAGGGGTACCGGTCTGTGAGGCAGGCGATCACCTTGACCGGCGCCCCGTGGGCGTTGCCGTTGATGGCGATGCTCGCCTCGGGAATGCCGAGGTCGAGCGCCCCGCCGGCCACGGCCCGGACCAGATTGTCGTCCGGCCCGATCACGGTCTGTTTCAGCTCCACCCCCTGCTGTGCGAAGAAGCCCTTCTGTTGTGCGACGACGAGCGGCGCGTAGTATGTCGTCGACGGCACGCCGACGATGCCGAACCGCACCGTGTACTTGGTTTGGGGCAGCGCGATTCCCGCGAGCCCGACAACCAGCACCGCCGCGACGATGAGCGCGATCCCACTGCGGGCCACCAAGTATCTCTTCATATCGCCTCCTCGGTTCGACTGATTACTTCGCCCCGGCCGCGGCGAGCACGGCGTCGAGGATTTTCTTGTAGCCGGTACAGCGGCAGATGTTGCCGTGCAGATACTCTTTGATCTGCTCGACCGATGGCCGCGGATGGTCGGCGAGCAGCGCCTTCGTGATCATGACCATGCCGGGCGTGCAGTACCCGCACTGCAGCGCCCCGGCGTCCACAAACGCCCGCTGGATGGGGTGCAGTTCCCCCGGACGGGCAAGACCCTCACAGGTCTCAACCGACCTGCCGTTGATCTCGAACGCCAGGTACGTGCAGGCGCTCACCGCGAGGCCGTCCACCAGGACCGTGCAGGCGCCGCAGACCTGCACGTCGCACGCCCGCTTGGCGGCGGTCAGCGCGAGGTCTTCGCGAAGAAAATCCAACAGCGTCCGGTGCGCCGGCACGTTGCCCCGGACTCGACGGCCGTTGACCTGCGCCTCGATCGCGACGTGTTGCGGCGCCGCCGGCTCGCCGCCGGGGCGCTCTTCCCGGATCATCCTCGGCCCTCCCCGTGCCGCCCTCGCGCCAGAATCCGGTCACGCGCAGCGGCCAGCGCGCGCTCCGTCAGCACGCCGGCCAGGTGCCGCTTATACTCGGCCGAGCCGTACAGGTCGTCGACCGGATCGCAGGCGTGGCGCACGGCTTCGGCCGCCCGCGACGCCGCGCGCTCAAACGCGCCGTTCCGCAGGGATACGCCGGCGAGCGCGGACTCGGCTTCGGCGACGCGGCGCGGCACGGGCCCCACGCAGCCCACCGCCACCCGGGCCTCCGCGAGGGCACCGCCCTGTCCAGGTATCAACGCCGCGCCGGCGCCGACCGACGGCCGCTCGAAAAACGCGAACTTGCGATAGTCCGCGCCGGCCCCGGCGGGGAGCGCCGGGATATCGATCCCGAGCAGCAGCTCATCAGGCGCGAGCGACGTCGTATACGCATCGACCAGCAGCTCCGCCACGCCGATCACCCGCGGGCCGGAGGCCCCGCCGATCCGGACCGTCGCGCCGTAAAGCAGCAGGACCGTCGCGAGATCGGAGTGCGGCTCCGCGAAGGACAAATTCCCGCCCACGGTGCCGACGGCCCGCACGCGGACGTTCGCGAGGTGCCGCTCCATCGCCGCGAGCATCGGGTAGCGCGCGCCGACGGCCGGCGACCGCTCGACCGACCGGTGAGTGGTCGTGGCGCCCACGCGCAGCGTCCCCGCCGCTTCATCGAACGCGATACCGTCCAGCCCGATGCGCTTGATGTTCACGAGATCCGAATAGCGCAGCAGGCCCTGCTTCATCGCCAGCAGCAGTTCGGTGCCGCCCGCGTAGATGCGGCCTTCGTCGCCGAGCCGCGCGAGCAGGCCGGAAGCCTCGCCCACGGTCGTGGGCTCGTGCAGTCGGAACGGCTGCAGCACGCTAGGACCTCCCCGTGTTCATCGGTCCAGACGGGCGGCGGCGGCCGCGAAGCACGCGAGCGGCGCCGCCGCGATGCCGGCGCCGACCTGTCCCACCCCGGCTCGCCGGCCGGCGATTCCGGTGTTGAGAATCGGCTGAACGCCGGTCGCCGCGACCGCCTCGGCGTCGATGCCGACCGGGGTGCCGCGGAAATCGAGCGCCGGAATCGTGTACCATGGATGCTCGCCCAGCGTGATCCCGTACATCCTCAGCGTATGCGCCGTCATCTCGCCGGCGGTGCCGCCGATGAAACCCGCGATCGCCGGCGCCGCCGCGAGCGCAAACGCGCCGATCCCCGCGACCTCCGAGACGTAGGAATCGCCCATCAGCGGGACGCCGTCGTCCCGCGTGAACCCCGGGAACATCCGACCGACCGGCGGATCAGGCGGCGCGGTGACCCATTCCGCGCCGAGCCCCGCCACCCGCAGGCCGAACCGCACCCCGTTCCCCGCCATCGCCGTGACGAGGCTGCTGTGCGGCGCCGTTCCCACGGCGTCCGTCAGCGCCTTGCTGTGCGCGATCGACAGGTTGAGGAAGAAGTGATCGTTGCCGCCGATGAACTCGAGGCACCGGGCCGCGACGCCGCCGTCCACGGCGCGGCAGAGATGGGGCGCGACGTGGCGGATGAAGAGCGCCGTGCCGGCCTTGTTCCGGTTGTGCGCTTCGTCGCCGCGGTGCAGCGCCTCCGACACCATCCGGCGGAGATCGACCGGCCCGCTGCGGCGGATGGCGGCGGCGAGCGAAGGCGCCAGCACGTCCCGGATCCAGGCGAGCCGCTCCAGGACCGTCTCATCGTTGGCGCCGAATCGCAGCACGCGACCGAGGCCTTCGTTGATCGTCGCAAACGCGAGGTTGCCGTGGGCCTCGTTGCGCACCACGAACACCGGCATCGCGGCGCACACGACACCGGCCATCGGCCCCACCATGCCGTGGTCGTGGGCCGGCGCGAAACGGACGCGGCCGTCCCGAACGAGCGCGCCGGCCTCCGCGGGCGTGGCGCAGCGTCCGGCGTGAACGAGCGCGCCCTGCACGGCCGCGCGCATCGGCGGCACCATCTCATCCCAGTCGAGGGGCGGACCCGCGTGGAGGATGAGATCGGGCGTCATCCCCGGGACGACATCGAGGGCCGCCCGGACGTCGATCAGGAACGGATGGCCGGCGGTGAGGCGCGCGAGTGCCGCGGCGTTGGCCGCCCGACGCCGCTCGGCCGCCTCTGGTGCGCGATCCGGCAGTCGCCGTGTCACGGCGTCCGGCGTCCCCGTCACCGGCCGACCTTGCCGCGGAGGGCCCGCAGCACTTTCTCCGGCGTGATCGGCAGCGAGGTCACGCGCGCGCCGATCGCGTCCGCCACGGCGTTGGCGATCGCCGCGGCGGTCGGATCCATGCAGATCTCGCCGCAGCCTTTGGCCCCGTAGGGGCCGATCGGGTCGCGGTGCTCGAGCAGCACGGTCGTAATCTCCGGCGTATCCTCCGCCCGCGGCACACGGTAGTCGAAGGCAAACGGGTTCAACACCTGGCCGTCGCTGCAGACGACTTCCTCGAAGAGCGCGAACCCGAGGCCCATCACCATCCCGCCTTCGATCTGCCCTTCGACGATCAGCGGGTTGATCGCGCGGCCGACCTCCTGCGCGTTCACGAGGCGCAGCACGCGGACGGCACCGGTGTCGAGATCGACCTCGACCTCGGCGATCTGCGTCGAATATTCGAAGCTCTGCACCTCGCCCCGCCCGCGTTCGTCAAGCGCGACGCCGTGGCCGTGGTGCACGCCGGAGCCGATCGGCTGCTCGCCGCGTAGTCGCATCGAGTGGCGGACGAGATCGGTTAGCGTCAACGCCCGGGCCGGCATCCCCCGAACATACGCCGCGCCCTGCCCCCACTCCAGATCCTGCCGGTCCGCCTCCAGCATCTCCGCGGCGAGCCCGAGCAGCTTCTCCTTCAGATTGAGCGCCGCGTGCCGCGCCGCGTTGCCGACCGAGTACATGGTGCGGCTCGCCGAGGCGCCTTGATCGTCGGGCACGCCGTCCGTCGTCTTCATCGCAATCGCGATCCGGCCGGCCGGCACCCGGAGTTCCTCGCCGACGATCTGGCCCAGCGCGGTGTCGATGCCCTGGCCCACATCGGCCGCCCCGGTGATCAGCGTCACCGTGCCGTCCGGATTGGCCTTGACGAAGGCGGTCGCCGTGTCCGTCCCGATCACCGCGGGGCCCCCGAGCGCGTGGTGCGCCGTCGCGACGCCGATGCCCCGCCGCGTTCTCGAGCCGGGCTTCCCGGGCGCCGCGGCGCCGGCCCGGCGCGCCCGCCAGCCCGCCGCGTCCGCCGCTGCGGTGATGGTGTCGCGCACGGTGACGCTGTGCCGCTCGGGACGCAGCACCTGCCCCATCACCGTGACCGCGCCGGTCGTCCACGCGTTGCGCAGCCGGATCTCCACGGGATCGAGGCCGAGGCGGACCGACGCCTCGTCGAGCAGCGCCTCCCGGGCGAACGCGACCTGCGGGCTGCCGAATCCGCGGAACGACCCGCTCATCACGTTGTGCGTAAACACACAGCGCGCATCGACGGCGACGTTCGGCACGGCGTAGGGCCCCTCGAACAGGATCGCGGCGTACGTGGCCACCATCGCCGGCATCGAGTTGTACGCGCCGGTATCGAGCCGGAGGTCACCCTCGGCAAAGAGCAGCCGGCCGTCGCCGTCGGTGCCCAGCGCCATCGTTATGTCGAAGGGCGTCTTGCAGGTCGCGGCAAAAAACTCTTCCTCGCGGGTGTAGACGCCCTTCACCGGACGGCCGGTCATCATCGAGAGCACCGCGCAGTACGGCTCGATCGTCACTTCGCCCTTGCCGCCAAAGTCGCCGCCGGTCGGCACGTAGACCGCGTTCACGCGATTCATCGGCAGCCGCAGCAGCTCGCCCATCTGGATGATCGTCCGAAACGGCTTGCCGGTGGACGCCCACAGGGTCACCCGCTGCGTCGCGGGATCGTAGTTGACGACCGCGGCGTGAGGCTCCATCGAAAAATGCTCCATCCGCTGCGTCTGGAACCGGCCGTGCACGACGACGTGCGCGTGCGCGCGCGCGGCCGCGACGTCCCCCTTCCGCAGGCGGAAATGCGTCGCGACGTTGCCGGGCTCCGCGACCCGGTAGCGCGTGAGCCACTGGGCGCCCGGATACTCGGCCTTCCCGGGATGCACCATCGGCGCGCCCGGCGCCAGTGCCGTCTCGAGCGTAAACGCGCCCGGCAGGTCCTCGTACGCGACCTCGATCAACTCCACGGCGCGGCGCGCGGTCTCGTCGTCGACGGCGGCCACGGCGGCGATCACGTCCGCGATCGTCCTGACGTCGTCGCGTGCGAACAAATGCCTCGCGGCGATGCTCATGCCGGTCGGTGGCATCGACGGGGCGTCGGCGGCCGTGGCCACGGCCAGGACGCCCGGCAGCCGCCGCGCGGCCTCGACGCTGAGGCCCGTGATCCGCGCCGGAGCCCGCTGTGCGTACAGAAGCCGGCAGTGCAGCATTCCCGGCGCCGCGGTGTCGGTCGCGTAACGGGCGGTGCCGCGGGCGAAGGCGGCCGCGTCGATGCGCGGCCGGCGCGTGCCGACGATCGCGTATACCGGTGCGGCGGGGGCCGGCGAACTCATCGGGCGAGGACGGTCCCCGACACGCGCGACTGCGGTGTCATATGCTCCAGGCTCCGAACAACGTTGTGACGGTGGCCGCGCGAGCAGGACCCGCGATCGCGCGAGACGTCCGCACCTCGAAGGGTCTTCTGGAAAACGGGGGGGCCTATCCTTTTCCGGGGTCCCGCGCCGCCCTCGGCGCGTATTGTCACCGTAAACGCGGGAGGGGCGGTGTACGCCGCTCATCCATTTGCAAGATGAGAACGGCCGGCTACTGGCGGCGCGCGCCCTTGACTCTCTTAGCGCGCTCGGCAGGTGGTGGGCGGACCCGCTGACGGCGCTCGGGATCGTTTATTTCATCTCACGGGAGCGATACCAAGACGTCATCCCCCTGCACCCGCACGGGATACGAGACGACCGGCTGCTGCGCGGGTCCCCGCCGCACCTGGCCGGACGTTACGTCGAACTGGCTGCCGTGCCATGGGCAGGTAACCGTGGTCCCGTCCAAGCGCCCCTCGCCAAGCGGTCCGCCCCGATGCGTACAGGCGTTGGCAATCGCGTAATACGTCCCGCCGACGTTGAATACCGCGATTGCCTGCCCCGCGGCGTCGACGACCACGCCCGTCCCCGGTACCACGCGGCTGGCTTGGGTCACCTTCACCTCGGCCATGTCAACCCTCCCGAACCGGCGTCACTCGTCCGAACCCACCGGTAACCGGATCAACGCCGCCGTACGGCGGTGATTCTCGCTCGCGGTGGATCGCATCCTGCCGCCGCCGGCCGAGCGCGGAGAGCGGACGATCCATCTCGAAGAAGAACGGAATCGGAGGTGACGTGGTGGCATACTTCCTCGCGAAAACCGAGCCGAGCGAATACTCAATCGACGACCTCAAGCGTGAGGGCACGGCGGTGTGGGACGGCGTGCGCAACCCGGCCGCCGTCAACGCGATCAAAACGATGAAGCCCGGAGACACCGTCATCATCTACCATTCGGGACCCGAGACGGCCGTCGCCGGCCTGGCCACCGTCGTGTCGCCGCCGCGGCCGGCCAAGGACGACCCGCGATCGTGGGAGGCGGATTTCAAGTACGTCGGGCACGCCAAGCGGCGGGTGACCCTGCGGGACATCAAAGAATCGCATGAGTTTGACGGCCTGCCGCTGGTGCGCCAGGGCCGGCTGAGTACCATGGCGGTGCCGGCAGCGTTCTGGAAGTGGCTGCGGAAACAGGGCGCGTTCTAGTGGTGCGCCGGGTCTAGCCTCGGCGGTTTCCTGGGTCTTGCGGCGGGTGCGGCCATACCGTTCCCTGCTCGACGGTCCTGACGATGTCCGGAAGGATCTCTCCCGCCTGCCCCCGGAGGACGACGTCTGCAAGGCCGTCGCACGTCGTCGGCTCCCTGTTCACGATGACGATCGTCGCGCCGTGCTCTTTGGCCCGCCGCGGCAGTCCCGCGACGGGGTAGACTTCGAGGGACGATCCCGCCACCAGCAGCACATCGCAGCGCCGGCACGCGTCCTCAGCGCGGCCGTACGCCGCCGCCGGCAGCATCTCCTCGAAGAGCACGACGTTCGGCCTGAGCCGGCCGCCGCAGGCCGCGCATCGCGGGCGGCCGCCGGCCTCGAGCTGCCGCGTCATCTCCCCCACCGGCGCGACCGTGCCGCACGACTGGCATCGCGCTTCGGCCAGATTGCCGTGCACTTCCACAACTTCTCGCGAGCCGGCCGCTTGGTGAAGCCGGTCCACGTTCTGGGTGATCACCAGCTGAACGAGGCCGATCGCCTCGAGCCGCGCGATCGCCCGGTGCGCCGGATTGGGCTCGGCGCCCGCCAGGTGAGACAGGCGCCGCCGGTAGAATTCGTAAAACGCGTCGGGGTCGCGCGCGAACGCCGTCGCCGAAGCCACGCGCATTGGATCCACCCCGGTCCACAACCCGCCGCCTCGGCGGGGCGACGGCGTCGACCGAAAGTCCGGGAGCCCCGACTCGGTGCTGACGCCGGCGCCGGTCAACACCGCGGTCCATCGACTCCGTCGCAGGAAGTCGCCGGCGAGGCGGATGCGTTCCAACACGCCCGACATTGCGTATAAAGATTCGCAACGGCGCCTGGGCGGTCCTCACTTCCGCGGCACGGAACAGGGCCGCCCCGGGGCACCTCGCCGCTCCTCCTCCCTGCCGCGTCCGAAAGCCGATCCGCCGGGGTATGACCATGCCGAACCTTGATTTCAGCCTGCGTGCGGCCGGGGGGAGAGAAACTATGCCGGTACGCCAGCTGTCTATGGTCGTGATCGCAACGCTGCTCATCGTCAGCATCGTGGGTATCGGTGTCGCGCAGGCTCAACTGGACACCGGTGAATCCTACTGGGGCGAACGCATGATGAACGGGATCTTCAACCTGTGGCCGGCCGCGGCGATCGCGATCTTCACGGCGCTCTTGGCCGGAGGGGTGTTCGGCCTGTACGAATTGGACCGCACGAGCATGCTGGTGTTGGCGGCGGCTTCGGCGTTCCTGGCCTACCATTTCTACTGGCAGCCGGCCCACCCGGCCTCCGTCCAGGCGCCCGCGCATGTGATGGCGGTCCCGCCGCCCGGCGCTCGAGACGCGCGAGCGTCCGGGTACACCTCCGCCGTTCGATGAAACGCCCCGCCCACGCCTGCCGCGGAGAGCGTCGAGCCTGATTTCCACAGGCGGCGGAGCGAGCGTGGAAAACGCAGGAGACGCGCGGCCCGCGGCGGAGACGCCGGGAGGTGCGGCGCCGGAAGACGACGCTCCACCGCCTGCGTTCGCGACCCGTCTTGCCGAAGCCGGCAAGATGCTCAGGAGCGGAGCACCGGCCGAGTCTCCCGTCGCCGCGATCGCACGAGCCCTCCTTGTCGTGTCCGAGGCGGACCACGCCGCGATCTTCTTCCGCTCGCCTACCGGCGTCGTGACCTGCCCATGGTCGCACAACTTGTCGGAGCAGTACGTCGCCGAGCTCGCCACGCCGGACGGCGTCAACCCGTGGATTCACATCCTCCGCCATCCGGAGCTCACCTGCATGGATCTGCCGAAGACGCGGCGGAGAGTCGATCCCGCGCCGTGGATCGTGCCCGACGTGCTGGCGCTGTCCTCCGATCACGCGGCGCTCCTTGACCGGTTCGTACGCGAGAACCTCCGGGCGATGTTCGTGTGGCCGCTCAGCCGGGACGGCCGCGTCACGGCAGCGCTGGCGTGCTACTACGACACGCCGCACGAGTGCGCCGAAGAGGAACAGCAGACGATGCGTGCGTTCGCGGCGCAGGCGACAGCCGTCCTCGGCGAGGACCCTTCGCCCGCCGGCGGCCCGGTCCGGCGCGACACGCAGCAAGCGCCCGGAGCGGGGTGGCCGCGCCGCGCGCCGACGGGCCCCGCCGTCGCGGACAGACCGTCGACTCCGGCCCAACCCGCCGCGGCCGCCGAAGCGGCCGGACTCGCAGCGGAGCGCGCCGCGCTGGAGGCCGACGCGCACCGGCTCGCGGGCGAACGCGAAAAGCTCGCGGCGGCGCGGCAGGAGCTCGAGACCGCCCAGGCACACGCGGCGGAGGCACGCCGGCGCATCGCGGCCGAGCAGCAGCAGGTCGCGGACGAACGGGGGCGCCTCACCGAAGCGCAGCGCAGCCATGCCGCCGAGCGCGACCGGCTGGCCGGCGTGCAACGCCAAGTCGAGGTCGAACGGGTACGGCTGGCGGAAGCCCGCGCAGCGTTCGATGCTGAACGAGCCCGACACGAGGGCGACGGCGAACGGCTGACCGCGGCCCGGACCGAAGCCGCGAGCGAAGAGACGCGCCTCGCGGCGGATCGTACCCGGCTGCACGAGGAGCATACGCGCCTCGAAACGCTGCGCCGAGACCTGGAAGCGCAAGGGGTCCGGCTCGCCGGCGACCGAGCCGCGCTCGAGGCGGATACCCGGCGCTTCGCGGATTCGCAGGCGATTCTCGCCGCGGAGAAGGACCGCCTGGCGGAAACGCGGCGGGCGCTGGAGGCGGAGGCCGTCCGCCTCAGCGCCGAGCGCCGGGCGCTGGACGCAGAGCGCGCGCAGCCGGCCGCGCCACCGGGGGCGGCGGACGCCGCACCGGCCAAGGACCGGCAGTTCACCGGAACGGAAGAGAAACGGGTCCCGCCGGTCCACGAGGTGGAACCCGTGGCGACGACCTATGCCGACCTCGTCGGCCGGGTGGGCGTGGCGAATGTATCGGACATAGACAAGCAAATTGTCGCGGTGGCGCGGCACCTGGATGCGCACAACGGCCACATCGCGGACTACGGCAAGCGTCTGGCCGAGTGGGCGGAAGCGCTCGCGCGCGCGCTCCGGTGCTCCGATCAGGACGTGGCGTCGACGCGCCGGGCCGCGCTGCTCCACGACATCGGCAAGATCGACGTACCCGCAGCGACGCTGAAAAAGGCGACGGCGCCGACGGACGACGAGCTCGGCATGATCAGACAAGAACCGGCCATCGCTCATCAGATGCTCAAGGACGCCGACGGTCTGAACGACGTTGCGACGATTCTCCGTCACCGTTTTGAGCGCTGGGATGGCGCCGGGCATCCGGACCGGCTCACAGGGAAGGCGATCCCTCTCGGTGCTCGCGTTCTGGCCGTCGTGGACGCCTACGGCGAAATGATTACGGGCCGCCCCGGCGTTCCGAAACTCTACTATCGCGACGCGATCGCGGGGCTCCAGCGTGAGTCCGGGACGCGTTTCGACCCGGAAGTAGCCGCCGCGTTCTGCCGCATCGTCGCGCGCGGCTAGGATCGGGCGACAGGCCGCGGGACCCTACTCTTCGGGACGGCGGCCGAACCCGTCGGTCACCTTCGCCGTGATGCCGGCAGCGCCGGCGAGCACCAGCGCGCCGAGATAGAACGCGAATTCCACGCCCCGGGCCGTGCTCGCGACTCCGAATATCAGCGGGCTGACGATGCTGGCCACCCGCTGCACGCTCTGCCGAATCCCGAACGCGGCGCCCCAAAAGGGCTGAGCCACCGACTCGGCCAGCAGGCTCATCGACAGCGGCTGCGTAAACCCGAGACTCGCCCCCATCAGCGCCGACACGCCGAGCAGCGGGACCAACTTCCGTGCAATCGGCGTTACGGCGAACGCCACCGCGCTGAGGGCCATCGCACCGACCAAGGCGCCCTTCTGCCCCAACCGCGCGACGGCGCCGGCCAAAAGCATGCGGACGGCCATCGACGCCACGCTGATGGCGGCAATCGCGACCCCGATCAGCGTGGGCGACAATCCTACGTGCGACAGGTACAGCGGATAGAACGTGCCCTGCAGCGCCTGCGCGCAGTTCATGATGCTCGAGACGAACATCACCGCCGCGACCCCGTGTTCCTTCAAGATCGGCCCGATCACCGTGTGAACCGCCCGCGCGGCGACGCTGCGCCGATCCGCGGCCGGGGGAACCCGCATCACCGCCGCGACGGCGAGCGACGGCGCCATGAACAGCGCCATCGCAAGGAACGCGGCCGCATAGCCGAACCGCGCGGCCAGATATCCGCCGATCACCGGCCCCGCGACGGCGCCGGCGGAGTACGACACCGCGTAGTAGCCGTAATTTCTGATGCGCGTGGCGTCGGTGCTCGCGCCGGCCACGACGGCCTGGGACGCGACGGCGAGCCCGGTATTCGAAGCGATCAGGAGCGTGTAGGCGACCGTGACCTCGACGATCCCGGGAAACGCGGCCAGCATCGCCGCCCCGAGTCCGAACAGCACGACGGACCCCACAAACACAAGCGTCGGGCCGCGCTCGTCGACGAGACCGCCCAGGTGTAGCGCGATGGCGAGCGGTGCGATTCCGGACAGGCCGGCCACCGCCCCAACAGCCCCGACGGACGCACCGTGCGACACGAGATAGAGCGAGATGAAGGGCGTTCCGATGTACCAGGCGCAGTTCGTCACCAGCTGCAGCAGGTTGTTGAGCAGTAGCAAGACCCGAGGATTCGCTTCGGAACGATTGGCCGGCGCCATGCACCGATGCACTTCCTCAGCGCCGGTCGTCGGCCCTGGGGCCGGGCCCCTTTTCCGGCGTGCCGGCGGCGAGTAGAATACCCGGGAGAGGCCGGTCGATCGGACGGCCGACCAGAAGAGGAACAGCCCGTTGCGACAACTTTCGAATCGACTCATGACCGCGGTGACGGCGCTCGCGCTGGCGTTGTGCGTTCCGGCCGGCGCATTCGCGCAGACCGCCGCAGTCGCGCAGGCGTTCTTGATCGTGCCGGGGGAGAGCATCGGGCCCGTGCGCCTCGGGATGACGGTCGTGGAGATTCGGGCCGCGCTCGGCCGGGAACTCCGGTCGACGGCCGATCCCGTCACCGGCGCAACCGTGCTCGCCTGGAAGACGACGGGAAGCGGGCGCCTCGGCGTATGGTTCGACACGGACGGCAGGGCAAAGAACGTCGGCGTGAACCTCGACCCGCGCTATGCGACGGCGCGGGGGCTGCGCGACGGGGTCGCGGCCGACGACGTTCGCGGAGTCATGGGCGCGCCGCTCGAGAGCGCATCGCTGCCGAGCACGACGTTGGGCCGGCTCGAGGTCCTGCGGTATCCCGGCATCTTGTTCTACATTCCGTCGGGTGCACAGGACGCGAAACTGAACGGCAAGGTCTACTCGATTATCGTGGGCGCGGCCGCGGCGCAGCCCGCGGCATCGGCGGCGCCGCCCCAGACATCGCCGCCGCAATCCGCGCCACCCGCACCTGCTCCGCAGAGGGCGCCCGCGACGGCTGTCCCCTCGCGCTCCGTTCAGATGGTCGCCGTCCGCGCCTCACCGGGAGAGCCCGCATCGATCGTCCCCGGCCGGAGCATCGGCGCGATCCGGCTCGGCATGAAACTCGCCGAGGTCACGGCGATCGCCGGCGCCTCCACGAGCAAGAAAGCGGCGGCCGACGGCGTCACCTACCGGTGGGCCGACGCGCCGGCGGAACACGGGTTCGCGGTCCACGTCACGAAGGGCGGGGTTGTCGACCGCGTCGTCATCATGGGCGATGAGCGATACACGACGGCCGGCGGGTTGCACACCGGAAACACGGGGCCCGACATCCGCGCGGCGCTGGGCGCCCCGTCCGCGGTCACCGTCGACACGGCGTCGCAGCGGGCGATTTTGCGGTACGGTGCGTTGGGCGTGTGGTTCGAGATCCAGCTCGACAAACAGGCGACGGGCTACGCCACCGTGGTGGCGATCGGCGTGGTGGCGCCGGGGGGCGGCACGACGAGGCCGGCCTCCCCTCTTCCCTCGCCCGCGCCGGAGCAGTACCATCCCGAAGCCGGAGGACAGTGAGCGGGCGGGAAAGCGCACCAACACCTTCTGAATCGACGGGCGGCCGCCGTGAGCACCCCCCGCCTGATCGTCACGCGCGGCGCAACGTGAAATACCCGACAGCGAAAAGCATAGCGCCCGCGATCATGTAGACTGCCGGAACGCCTCCGCCGCCAGTGCCTGCCGTGGGCCAAGCGTCGTAGATAACCCGATGCACGGACCCAGTGACTTGGCCGAGAGCCTGCGACAGCTCATCCTGCAACCCGTTAGCGACTGGAACAACGCTCTGTGAGATGACGTTCATGGTGTTCAGCGCGTACTCCAACGTCGCCCACCTCCCAATAAGTGACTGTGGCGAGCCCCCCAACGCGCTAAGATCGACGCGGAACCACGTCCGCCCGCGTTCTTCCGACCACGATCATCGTACACTTGTTGGCAGCCGCTCCGCGAGGGGAGTGGCACCCAGTCGACTACATGCTGGTCCCCGCCAGTGTAACTTGTGCCTAATTTATTGGTAAGACTGGTGGCCGGGTTCTGGGGGACTCTCATAGGCGTACTTGACAAGGATAGTGTCATTGCTAGAGTAAGGATATGCCGAAGGTAACGTCGAAGCTTCAGGTTACGGTTCCGAAAACGGTCGCGGACCACTATGGCATTCGCCCGGGGGACGAGATCGAATGGCTCGTGTCCGGCGACGTGATTCGGGTCGTTCCCCCGGGGAAGAAGATCAAGACATTGAGCGCCGCCGAACGGCTTCGCCGCTTCGACCTGGCCACCGTCAGGCAGTTGAAGCGAAACAAACAGGCTCACGCGGCATCGGCGCAAACTCGCGGGTGGAGTCGGGAGGACCTGTATCGTCGTGGCGGTCCTCGTTGACACGAACATCCTTGTCTATCGCTTCGACGCGCGGTTCCCAGCCCGCCAGAAGATCGCGACTGAGATTCTGAGACGCGGAATCGCAGAAGATTCGATACGTGTTCCCCATCAGGCGATCATGGAGTTTGTGGCAGCGGTGACCCGGCCGCTGGGCTCCGCGGCGCCACTACTGCCGGCGCAAGACGCGGTCCGGGAAGCAGAGGAAATGCTGACGCAATTTACGGTCCTGTACCCCGATGAGATGCTGTTGAGAACGGCTCTGCGCGGCGCGGTAGCGTATCAATTGTCCTGGTTCGATGCGCATCTGTGGGCATACGCGGAACATTTCGGCCTTTCGGAGCTGGTATCCGAGGATTTTGAGCAGGACCGCCTCTATGGAAGCGTTCGGGCGGTGAACCCGTTCCTCTGACGCGCCCCCCGGCGGCAATTTCGCAGACCGGTTCCGTTGAAAAGCTTGCACGCCGAAAGCACCGGCCGCGGCATGAGTCGCGCTTTGAACCGCTTTCGGGGCGAGCAGAACTTGCGGGATACTTCCGAGAACCCTGCCTCGCTGAAGGACCGCCCTTCAAACGTTCTTCCAGTTGATCTGCGCCTTGATGCGGTGTGCACTCACCCAAGATGCCTCGTCTGGGAACCTCGCGGACCGGGTATTACTGGGTTGGCCGTCGCACATGTGCGTCAACCACAACGGAAAATCGCGAAGGGTAGGGTTCTCTCCGGGCGGACACTTATGGTCATAGACGCGCACAGTACCGTCGGACACGAGCAAGAGACACCTGCCCCCACCGAGAAGGGGGGCCCTGGTAACGTTGGGCAGTATGGTGAACTGTCAGCCCGCTTGGCCGCTGCCACCGAGATGCTCGACAACGCCAGGTCGGTCGAACCGGCGGTCATAACGATCGGGCGTGCTTTGTTGTTCTTAACGAACGCCGAACGCGCCGCGATCTTTCTTCGGTCGCCGAGCGGCCGCGTGACCTGTCCCTGGTCTCACAACCTGTCCGACGCGTACGTCCAGGACATTGTCACTCCCAAGGACGTGAACCCTTGGATGCACATCTTACGCCACCCTGAG
>DASSJF010000040.1 GCA_035691305.1 bacterium | reverse complement strand
GTACTCTGGGCCACCGGCCACATGATCGTTCACTAAGCAAGGGGTGAGATGACGTGAGACACTCGCGACTTGCGCTGTTGCTGCTGGTCGCTTTCGTGCTGCCGCTGCTCGCGCCGGTGTCGGCGCGCGCCGACGGGAAAGACGACCGACATCGTCGCGTCACCGAATACGCAGAAGGCAACCCCTACTGTCCGCGCCGGCCGATTGTCGTCGGGCGGGTCGTGGTGCCGGCCAGGCGGTGTTACACGCTTGCCGTCGTCCGGAACGACCGCGGCGCCTACCTTGCCTTCCTCGACCCTTCGGTCCGGCTGCGCCGGGACGAAGCGGAGCGGCTCGGCAGTCTCGACGGCCGCCGGGCGTGGAACCAGATCCTGTTTCTCGTCCCGGTCCCGCGGGACGCCCGCATCGCGATGATTCCGATGAACACCATTCGGCTCATCAGGCTACGGGAGGAAGACGACGAGGACGAGGACGGTCCGCGCCCCGCGCGGTCCGCGCTCGTCGTCATGGTCCCGGCGGCGATCCCGAACGTGTCTGCGACGATCGTGATCAATTTCTGACGCGCCGCGTTTCCGGGCGGAAGGCGGCCACCCGCGTAGGGGTGGCCGCCTCGTTTCACAAACGGATCGGGCGGCGCGGCATGAGACGGACAAATCGGGGGAAAACGCCTGGGGACGGGAACCTGTCCGTCGACTTCGGCGTTTCCCTCATCACGGTGAGGATCCAAGCCGGGTCCTGCCGGTGTTCGGAGGTGACCAGATCGTGCGACGTAGCGGAGTTGAGATTCTTCTGGCGGCGGCGGTGGTGCTGGCCGTGGCCGCCGGCGGTGGGGCACAGCCGGCCGGCATCCATGTCGGCAGCGTCGTGCTCGCCCATGGGGTCAAGCAGACGAGCGTCTTCGGACAGGGCGATGTCACGCCCCTCGATTCCGGGACGAACTTCGTCACGACGGACCTCCCCTACGCCATCGTCAAGGTAACGTCGGCGCCCGCCGACACGCCGGTGCTCCTCCGGCTGATCGATCCGACCGGCGTGGCCTACTCGATCGAGGCGCGCACGCCGAAGCGGCGCGATACGAAACCGTGGCAGTCGTTCCAGTTTGCGGCGCCCCTCTACATTCTGGGGACCGACCTCGAGTCGCGCACCGGCACCTGGCACTTCCAGGTGCTGATGAACAACCAAATCCAAAACGACACGGTGTTTGAGTGGCAGCCGGCGAGCGCCCTCACTCTCGGCAACATCAAGTCGGCCGTCGACGCGTCACCGCTGCAGGCCGATCTGCACTGGCGTTACGGCGCGGCGCTCGCGCTCTTCAACCACGACGCGGACGCGATCTCGCAGCTCAAGAACGCGATCCAGCTCGACCAGAAATACGCGCTGTACCACATCACGCTCGGTCGGATCTATGAGCGCCAGGGGCGGAAGGCCGACGCGCTGAACGAGTTCCAGGCGGCACTCGGGATCCACGGGAGCTTCTACGACCCGGTGTTTCAGAGCTGGGCGCAGGAGCACGTCAACCACCTGAAGGCGTCGCGATAGCGCCGCGGGCGGCGCCGCCAATCGATCGCGCGGAGGGATAGCCGCGAACGGCCGGGGGGCTCGACCCGTCGAAATCCGCACGCTCTGCTTCATCCGCGACGGCGACCGCGTGCTGCTACAGCGCAAGCGGCGGGGGATCAACAAAGGGCTCTTCAACGCACCGGGCGGCAAGGTCGAGCCGGGCGAGGATCCGTACGACGGCTGCCTGCGGGAGGTCCGAGAGGAGACGGGCCTCGATCTGCCGCATGCGCGTCTGCGGGCGATCGTGACGGTGAACGCCCGCGACACCGGCACGCAGTGGTTTCTCTTCACGTTCGTCGCGGACCGTCCGGCGGGCGAGCCCGGCCCCATCGCCGACGACGAGGGCGAGCTGCGCTGGGTGCGGATCACCGAGATCACGGACCTGCCGGTCGTGTCCGACATTCCGCTGCTCCTGCCGCACCTGTGGTCCGGGGAGTCCGGGGTGCTCATGGCCAGGATCGACTGCGCGAACGACGAAGCCGACAGCAGGATCGCCTCCCGGCTGCTGATGAGTTAGGCGGCGCCAGGATTCGTTCCGCCCGAAGCCAAACAGTCTCCTGTGCCTGAACAGGTCCTCGTGGTGCCCCGCGCGCGGCTCTTTCCCAACGGAGGCTTCTACGGCTTCAAGCGGGAGGGGTTGTCCGATTTCCTCACCGCGATCGCCGGCCACGCGTTCTTCGCGCGGCGCGATCAGGTCGAAGACGACCCGTCACTCAAGCAGATCATCCCCTACACCGTCGTCCGGCACGACGCCCGGATCTTCCTCGTCGGGCGCACGCGCCGCGGCTCGGAGACGCGGCTTCGCGAGAAACTGTCGATCGGACTCGGCGGCCACATCAATCCCGTAGACAATCAGCCCGATCTCTTCCCCGGCGGGGCGGGCGAGACCGCGATCGACGCCGGCGCGCGGGCGAACGAAGGCGAGTCGGCGGGAACGCTCGTCGACGCCGCGATGGCACGGGAGCTCGCGGAGGAAGTCGCCCTTCCCGTCGGCTGGCGTGCCCGGCCCGTCGGCGTGCTGAACGACGACGTCGAGCCCGTGGGGCGCGTGCACTTCGGACTCGTCTACGTCGCCGATGTCCCCTCCCCCGACGTCCGCGTCCGCGAAACGACGAAGCTGACCGGCGCGTTCGCGACGATGCCGGAGGTCAGAGACGCCTACCCCCGCCTCGAGTCCTGGTCCCAATTCATCCTCGACGGGGTGGACCTGCTGGAGGCCTAACCTGGCGGTGCTCCTTGCGGACACCGGCGGCGTCGATCTCCGCCGCACGCTCGACTCGGGCCAAGCGTTCCGATGGCGGTGGCAGGACGCCGCGCGGCCCACGGCCGCGGGCGTCGTCGGCCGGCGCGTCGTGTGGCTGTCTCAGGACGGTCGGGGCATCCGCCTGGAATCGCCCGACACGCCGGAGATGCGCGGCACGATCCGCCGCTATCTCGGGGTCCTGCCGCGCCGCGCGCATCCTCGCCGGGTCGAAGCCGCGCTTGCCGCGGATCCCGTCCTCGCCCGCGTGCTGCCGCACACCGCGGGCATCTCGCTGCTCGCCCAGGATCCATGGGAGGTCCTGATCTCCTTCATCGTCTCGCAGAACAACAACATCCCGAAGATTATGCGGTCGATCGAGCGCCTCGCGCGCGCGCTCGGGGAGCCGCTCGAGGACGAGGCGTTCGCGTTTCCCTCGCCGGAGCGCCTGGCCTCCGCGTCCACGCGCACGCTGGCCGCCTGCGCGCTCGGCTACCGGATTCCCTACGTCCGCGCGGCGGCGCGACGGGTGGCCGAGGGCCGGCTCAGCCTCGCGGCGTTATCGCGGTCGGATCACGCGAGCGCGCGGTCGGCGTTGCTCGAAATCCCCGGCGTCGGCGAAAAGGTCGGCGACTGCATTCTGCTCTTTGGCCTCGGCCACGGCACCGCGTTTCCGGTCGACGTCTGGGTACGCCGCGCCGTCGAGCGTTTGTATTTTCGCGGGCGGCCGCGGCGGCTGCGCGAGATACAGGCGTTTGCGCGGGAGCGGTTCGGCCCGCTGGCCGGGTACGCGCAGCAGCACCTCTTCGCGTACGCGCGAGCCCACCTCGGCACATGAGGTCGCCGAGCGTACTCGCATGAAGAGGTGCCGCCCCTAGCGGTCGCCCTGCCCCCGGCCGCCGTCGCCGGAGCCGGACGATACGGCCTCTCGAACGAGGTCCGCGACGAATTCGTGCGGGAGCCGCCCGGTCTCTCTCGCCAACTCGCGGTAATGCTCGATCACGCCGTGCGGAAGCCCCAAGGCGTGGAGCAGCCCGAGCGACGCCTCAAATTGTTCGCGGTTCCAGACACCGGCCGGCGACGTATCGCGCCGTTCCGGAAACCGCCGAGATTCCCGCATGGTTATAGAGTACTCGACCCATGGGGGCTGTCCATCGGGCGGAGCACGTAGATTTGGCACGGGAAGGCACTAGACATCCGGCCCGCGCAAGATGGCCACGGTTTCGCCGCAACTTCCGTGTAGAGCTGGGGCACGTTGCGCCGAAGCACGCCTGCGCAATCGTTCCGCGGCGGTGAGCGCCTGTCCGCTGGGACAGGCGCCCGCCCGGCCGGCGGGCCGATGACCGCGGGCGATCCGCGTCGTAGCCTGGAGGCGGAAGATTCCAGAAGGAGGCTCCGATGGCTATTCACGGCGCGGGCAACGCCATCAAGGCCGCGGTGGCCGCCTGGGACGGCGTCACCGCCCGGCCGCACCGGTTCGGCGGGACCGAATTCCGCCTCGACAGCCGGGAGATCGGCCACGTGCACGGCGACGCGCTCGTCGACATCCCGTTTCCGACGAAGGTGCGCAACGAGATCGTCTCGGCGGGGCAGGCGCAGCCGCACCACGTCCTGCCCGCAAGCGGATGGGTGAGCTTCTACATCCGCGGGCCGGAGGACGTCGGTCGCGCGATTGCGCTCCTGCGGCGGTCCTACGAGATCGCGCTTACCGCGCGGTCCCGAGCGCGGACCGCGCGACCGGCGTGAGGCGGTCGGTGATCCATCAGCTGCGGATCTACGAGATCTTCGAGCGGAACAAACCCGCCTTCCATGCGCGGTTCCGGAACCATGCGGCCCGGATCATGCGACGGCACGGCTTCGACATCCTCGCGATGTGGGAGACGAGCACGGCGCGGCGGACGGAGTTCGTCTATCTCCTCGCGTGGCCGGACGAGGCAACGAAGACCGCGGCGTGGGGCGCGTTCATGGCGGACGGCGAATGGAAAGAGATCAAGCGGGCGACCGGCGCGGAGCACGGCGATCTGGTCGGAGAGATCGAAGACCGCGTGCTCGTCCCGGTCGAGTACTCGCCGCGCACGCTCGCCCCGTCGTAGCCGGCCGACCCGGCAACCGCAAAATCAGAGCCGCCTCAGGCGACGACTGTGATCTCCCCACCGCCCGGTCCGGTGATCTCGCCGACCACCGCGGCCACGGCCTGACCGCCGCGGCGCAACGCGCCGACCAGTCCCTCCGCACGGGCTTCGGGAATCGCGATCAGGAGGCCGCCGGAGGTCTGCGCGTCACAGAGCAGGATCTGCGCATCCTCCCCGACCCCGTCCCAGAAGACGGCGCCCTGCAGCGATTCGCGGTTCCGCTGCGTCCCGCCGGGGATCGCGCGGGCCTTCACGAGCGGCCACGCGGCCTCGAGGATCGGTACGTCACGCAGCCGGATGCGCGCCGTCACGCCGGAACCGCGCGTCATCTCGGCGAGGTGCCCCAGGAGGCCGAACCCCGTGATGTCGGTCGCCGCGGAGACACCGGCCTCGATCATCGCGTCCGCGGCCGACCGGTTGAGCGTCGCCATGATCCGGATCGCTTCGTCGATCGCCGCCTCGTCCGTCTTGCCCTGCTTGAGCGCGGTCGTGATGATGCCGAGCCCGAGCGGCTTCGTGAGGACGAGGCGGTCGCCGGGCTTGGCCGCGGCGTTGGTGATGACGCGATTCGGATGCACGAACCCCGTCACCGCCAGGCCGTACTTCGGCTCCGGGTCGTCGATCGTATGGCCGCCGATGATCGTGACGCCCGCCTCGGCGCACTTATCGGCGCCGCCGCGCAGGATCTCGCCCAGCACGTCGAGGGACAGCTTGTTCTGCGGAAAGCCGGCGAAGTTGAGGGCCAGACGCGGACGGCCGCCCATCGCGTAGACGTCGCTCAGCGCGTTGGCCGCCGCGATCGCCCCGAACCAGTACGGATCGTCGACGATCGGCGTAAAGATGTCGACCGTCTGGACCAGCGCCAGGTCGGGTCCAAGGCGGAACACGCCGGCGTCGTCCGCGGTACCGGTGCCCACGAGGACGTCGGGATCGGTGATCGGTGGCAGGTGGCGCAGAACCTGCGCCAAGTCCGTCGGACTCAGCTTGGACGCTCAGCCCGCGCAGGCCACCATACTGGTGAGGCGAATGCGCTCCCGATCGGTCATGCGTTCATTGTAGCATTCGACCGTGACTGTTATAGTAGCGCCTAAGGCGCCATGGCGATCAACGTCCACCTGCTGAAGATCTTTCACGCGGTCGCGCGGTCCGGCAGCTTCTCGCGCGCCGCGTCGGAGCTTGCGATCAGCCAGCCGTCGGTCAGCATCCAGGTCGGCGAGTTGGAGCGCCAGCTCGGGGTGGAGCTGTTCGAGCCGGCCGGGAAATCGGTGCGCCTGACCGAGGCCGGACGGGTCTGCTTCGATTACGCCGGCCGGATCCTCGCTCTCATGTCCGAGGCGCAGCGCGCGATGAACGAGGCCAAGGACTTGGGGCTCGGTCGCCTCCTGATCGGCGCGACGCGGACCCCCGGCACCTACATCCTGCCGGCCATCCTCGGCCGGCTGAAGCAGGAGCATCCGCGGCTCGAGATCGCTCTGCGGATCGACGAATCGCGAAAAATCCACGAGATGGTGCGGCGCCAGGAGCTGGATCTCGCGGTCACCGGCCGGCGCCTCGCGCTGCCGGACCTCGAAGCCGTCCGCATCGCCGACGACGAGATCGTCCTCGTGGTCGCGGCGTCCCACCGCCTCGCGGACGTGTCCGAGGTGGCCGTGTCGGATCTGTCGCGCGAGCCGTTCGTCATGCGGGAACCCGGCTCGGGCAGCCGGGAGTTGGTCGACGACGCGCTGCACCGCGCGGGCGTCTACGTCACGCCGGCGCTCGAGCTCGAGGGTGTGGACGCCGTCAAACAGGCGGTCGCCGCCAACCTCGGGGTCGCGATGCTCTCGCGGTGCGCGGTCGACCTGGAGGTCTCCTCGGGGCGCCTGCGCATCGTGGCGGTGCGGAACTTCACGGTCGAGCGCACGATCTGGCTCGTCCGGCACCGCGAGCGGCAGCTGCCGCGGGCGGCGCAGGCGTTTGTCGCGCTCGTCACCCCGCCGGCGGGACTTCAGACGGCCGCCGGCGCACCGCACCCGGGGGACACGGCCTAAGGCCGGCAGTTATACGGCCTTAGGCTGTCCGGATCCGCCCTCTCTGACCTCGCAGTTCGGCTAGCGGCGCGGCAGGTGCTCAACCCGCGGCGTCGGCGGCGCTGCGGCCAAGGCTCGGACGTCGACGCCCCGATCAAGATTCCGAGCAGTCCAACCCACGTAAACAGTCCCATCTTGCTCTGATCCCGTGCGTGCCGAACCGCCAACAGCCCCTACAAGGTTAGCTCTTACGTGGCGCGACGTTCTTGTTCACCCGAAAGAAATTCGTCGGATCCCATTTCGTTTTGACCCGAACAAGGCGATCGTAGTTCGCGCCGTAGGCGTTGCGGACGCGCTCGTCGCCTTCGTCCTCGGTCTGGAAGTTGATGTAGGTGCCGCCGGTCGAGAAGCGCCGCATGTCGCGCCAGGCCGCGCGCGCCCATTCGATATTGGCCGCGTCATCTTCACGCCGCTCCCAGGACGCGGCCACGTTCAACACGACGCGGGCATTGCGATTGCCCACAGCGGAGTGATCCTCCGACAACCGCTGGACGGCGCCGTCGGTCGGGAAGAGAATGACGGCCGAGTGGGGCGACTGAACGCGCGCAGCATGCTCGACGATTTTCGTCAGGAACTCCGACGAAAGACCGCCCAGGTACTCGGATTTCCAGTAGTACCGGCGCCCCTTGGGCTGGGTCGCATCGAGCAGGGTCTGCTGCGTCACGTATGGCCGGCGCTGCACGATGTCCCCCACCGGCCTTCCGAACGCCTTGATTGGCGCAACGATCCGCTCGCCATCCGCGGCCGTGCCCGAATGGCAGACAGCGAGCGCTATGATCGCCTCACCATGGATAGCCTTGGGCAGCCAGGGGGCCGGCGGCGCCTTCCGCATGAGAGCGACGGACGTCAGTTCGGGCGGGGCCTGCTCCTGCAACGTTCGATACATCCCGAGTACGTCGGCCGCGTCCTCAGCGCGCCAGGCAATCATGCCCCCGACGATCTCCGGGCCGACGGGACAGAGTCGATATTCGAAGTCGGTGACCACGCCGAGGTTGCCACCGCCGCCTCGAAGCCCCCAGAACAAGTCGGGATTGTGTTCCTCGCTCGCGCGCACTAACCGTCCGTCCGCCGTCGCGACGGTCATGGAGACCAGAGTGTCGGAGGTCCACCCGAGGCGTCGCGTGAGGTACCCGAAGCCACCGCCCAGGGTCAGTCCCGCGACGCCTGTGCTCGAGACGAAACCGAGCCCTGCCGCGAGGCCCCGGAGTTGAGTCTCCCGGTCAACGTCCCCGAGGAGGCAGCCGGGTTGAACGTGGGCGGTGTGTGCGGACATATCTACGAACACACCGCGCATCAAGGACATGTCAAGCATCAACCCGCCATCGGACACCGCGAGCCCCGCAATGTTGTGGCCGCCGCCTTTAACCGACAAGGCAATGCCGCGTTCGCGGGCGAATTCGATGCCCGCAAGGATGTCGGCCGTCCCGAGACAACGGACGATCGCCGCGGGCCGGCGATCGATCACGGCGTTCCACAGCGACCGCGCATCGTCGTAGCCAGCCTGGGCGGGAAGCAGCAACGCCCCCCGCAGGCGGGCTTTCAAGTCACCGACAGCCTTGGCGTTCTCAGCAAGATCGACCATGTCGGATTGCCTCCTCCCGTTCATATCCGACGGCGGCATCCGCCCGGGCGGTTGATCCACCGCCGCGGGCCGCATTGCGTCGTGGCCCAGTCTACGCCGAACGGCCCGTCGAGGGAAGTACAAAAAAAGGACCGGCCGGGGCAAACCCTATATGCTACGCTTCGAACATGGGGACGTACGGGCAATACTGTCCGATTGCCAAGGGCGCTGAAATAATGGCGGAGCGCTGGACGCCGCTGATCATCCGCGACATCATGTTCGGCACCCACCGGTTCAATGATATCGAACGCGGCCTGCCGGGGATTTCACGGTCGCTGCTCGCGGCGCGGCTGCGACAGTTGATGCGAGCCCGCGTGCTCGAGAAGCGTGCGGCGCCCAACGGCGGACACGGCGGGTATCATCTCACGCCCGCCGGGGAGGAACTCGGCCGGGTCGTGGTTCGACTCGGCGAATGGGCTGCGTATTGGGCATTCGGAGAGCCGGACCCCAAAGAACGCGACCCGATGCTTCTCCTGTGGTGGATGCACGGACGCATTCATCGCCAACTCCTGCCGCCGCAACGTGTGGTCGTGCGGTTCGACTTCCGTCACGCAAGCAGACGCCACGTGTGGCTCGTCTTGGAGAAAAGCGATGTCTCGGTGTGCCCGACGGACCCCGGCTTCGATACCGACCTCATTGTGACGGCGGACATCGTGACGCTGTATCGCGTCTGGCTGGGCCGCGCCGCGTTGGTTGACGCGCTCAAGGAAGGCACCGTAGAAATCGACGGTCCCCCATCGCTTGCCCGCGCGTTTCCGCGCTGGCTGCAGTGGAGTCCCGTCGCGGACGCGGTGCGCGCGGCCCAGCAACGTATCTGACCTACACCAGTTTCTATGGTGCGGAATTTACAGTAACGCCTTAACCGGCACGGCCATCGGCGCCGCCAGGCCGTGCCCAGCTAGGCCAATGCCGCGAGGTGGCGCACGGCGCCGCGGTAACCCAGGCGCGCGAGGTTCCCGCTTGGGCCTCGATGTCCTGGGAAACTAAACCGCGGTTGCCGCCCCCATCGCGGTCTGCTAAGATGCAGAAAACCTACGCGGGGCGCCGGCAGAGAGCAGTGGCACCGCGAGCGCTCTCGCCTCCTTACGGCGGGAGCGCTGTCGTTTGTCGGCGCAGCGCTCGTTGGACATAACATAATGAAGGGGGACACCGATGACCCATCCGTCGGACGCCAACCTGCTCATTCCCGGGCCCACGCCGCTGCCGCCCGAAGTGCTCGAAGCGATGAACCGGCAGATGACCAACCACCGCGGCCCGGTCTTCGGCGCGATCATGCGCGAGGTGCTCGACGGACTCCGTGAGGTGTATCAGACCCGCCACGACATCCTCACGTTCGTCGCCTCCGGCACCGGCGGACTCGAGGCCTCGATCGTCAACCTCTTCTCGCCGGGGGACCGCATCCTGTCGGTCAGCAACGGCTCGTTCTGCGAGCGGTGGGCCGAGATGGCCGAGCGGTACGGCGCCAAGGTCGACCGGATCGCCGCGCCCTGGGGGCAGCGGGTGCCGGTCGCGGAGGTCGCCGCGCGCCTCGCCGGCGACACGGGCCGGGAGTACCGCGCCGTGTTCGTGACCCAGAGCGAGACGAGCACCGGGGTCCACAACGACGTCCGCGCGGTTCGCGAGGCGATGGGCGGCCACCCGGCGCTCCTCATGGTCGACGCGATCAGCGGCCTCGGCGCGATCCCCCTCGAGACCGACGCGTGGGGCGTCGACGTGGCCGTGACCGCCTCCCAGAAGGCGCTGATGAGCCCGCCGGGACTGGCGTTCCTGAGCGTGAGCGACCGCGCGTGGGCGGTCGCGGAGCGCAGCGCCACTCCCCGTTTTTACTTCGACTTCACGCGCGCCCGGAGCGCCGCGCGCATGGAGAATCCGTCGACGCCGTTCACGACGGCGGTGTCGGTCGCGTACGCGGTGCAGGCGGCGGTGCGCCTCATCCGCCGGGAAGGCCTGCAGAACGTCTTTGCCCGCCACCGCCGCATGGCGCGCCTCGTGCGCAGCGGGGTGCGCGGCATGGGCCTGGAGCCGTTCGTCGATGACGCCTCGGCCGTGGACACGGTAACGACGGTGCGGATGCCGCGGGGCATCGACGGCAAGAAAGTCGTCGCGCACGCGCGGGACCGGTACCAGGTCCTCATCGGCGCCGGCATCGGCAAGCTCGAACACGACATCATCCGGATCGGCCACCTCGGCTACACGAAGCCGGAGTGGCTGCTCGCGGGGCTCGAGGCGTTCGGCAAGACGCTCGGCGATCTCGGGCATCCGGTGCGGACCGAAGACGGGCTCCGCGCCGCGCAGGACGTGCTCAAGGCGGGCGCCGTAAGCTAGCCATGCGCGTGCTCGTCGCCGACGGGCTCGCCGGCGAGGGCCGCGAGCGCCTCTCGGCCGCCTCGACGGGGCCGGGCACCTGGGCGTGATCCCGCGCGGGAGTGGGCGGCGACGGCATCACCGCGGTACGCGCGCGACCCAGTTGGGGGCGTGAGACCGTGATCAACCTTCGTTGGATTCGGGAACAGCCGGACGAGATCAAAGCGGCGATCCGGCGCAAGGGCGCCGATCCGAGCCTGGTCGACGCGGTCCTCGAGGCCGACCGCCGGCGCCGTGACACGCTGCAGCGCGTCGAGTCGCTGCGCGCCGAGCAGAACCGGGCCTCGCAGGAGATCCCCCGCCTCACCGGCCCGGTGCGCGAGGCGCGCATCGCGGAGATGAAGCGCATCGCCACCGAACTTCGCGCGACCGAGCCCGACCTCGCCGCGGCCGACGCGGCGCTCGAGGCCGCGGCGCGGCGCATTCCGAACCCGCCGCACCCGGAAGTCCCGGACGGCGGCCCGGAGGCCAGCGTCACGCTCCGGACCTTCGGCGAACCGCCCAGCCCGCCGTTCGAGATGCGGGACCACGTCGACCTCGGGACGCGCCTCGACATGCTGGACATCGAGCGCGCGGCGAAGATTTCCGGAACGCGCTTCGTCCTGCTGCGGCGCGACGGGGCGCTCTTGGAGATGGCCCTGTTCCGCTACGCGATCGACCGTCTGGCGGGGGAAGGCTTCGTCCCGGTGATCCCGCCGGTGCTGGTGAAGCGCGACGCCGTGCTGGGCACGATGGGGGGCGGCGGCCTCGACGAGCAGATGGTCTACCGGATCGAGGGCGACGACCTGGCGCTCGCCGGCACCTCGGAAGTCGCGCTCGGGTCGATGATGGGCGGCGAGGTCCTCGACGAGGACGCGCTCCCGATGCGGCTCGTCGGCATCTCGTCCTGCTTCCGCCGCGAGGCCGGCGCGCACGGCAGGGACACCCGCGGGATGTTCCGGCTGCACCAGTTCGACAAGGTGGAGATGTTCTCGTTCTGCCACCCCGACAAGTCCTGGGACGAGCACGCGTACCTGCTCTCCCAGCAGGAAGCGCTGTGGCAGGCCCTCGGCCTTCCCTACCGGGTGGTCGACATCGCGGCCGGGGATCTCGGCGACCCCGCGGCGCGCAAATACGACATCGAGACCTGGATGCCCGGCCGCGGCGGCTACGCCGAAACGCAATCGTGCAGCAACTGCACCGATTTCCAGGCGCGGCGCCTGAACGTACGCATGCGGTCACGCGGGCAGCGCGGCCTGGAGTACGTGCATACGCTCAACGGCACCGCGGTCGCGGCCACGCGCGCGATCATCGCGGTCATGGAAAACTTCCAGCAGGCCGACGGCAGCATCAGGATCCCGCCGGTCCTGCGGGGTTACATGGGCGGCCGCACCGAGATCACGCCGCCGCAGGCGCCGGTGCAGCGCTGATGCGGCGCTACGATGCGATCGTCATCGGCGTCGGCGGCATGGGAAGCGCCGCCGTCTACCACCTGGCGCGCCGCGGCAAGACGGTCCTCGGCCTCGAGCAGTTCGACATCCCGCACGACCGGGGCTCGTCGCACGGCACCAACCGCATCATCCGGCTGGCGTACTGGGAGCACCCGTCCTACGTGCCGCTCCTGCGGCGGGCGTACGAGTTGTGGCGCGAACTGGAGAACCGCGCGCGGGAGCGCCTCCTGATCGTCACGGGCGGCATCGACGCCGGCCCGGAAGACTCGCCGACTGTGAAGGGATCGCTGCTCTCCTGCGACGTCCACCATTTGCCGCACGAAACCCTGACCGCGGCGGAGCTGCACGGGCGTTTTCCCGGCTACCGCCTCGCGAGTGACATGGTCGCGGTGTACCAGCCGGACGGCGGCTTTGTCATGTCGGAGCGCGCGATCGTCGCGCACGTGATGGCCGCGCAGGCGCTCGGCGCCGAGGTGCGCGCGCGCGAGCCGGTCCTGGACTGGGAGCCGGAGCGGGACGGGGTGCGTGTGAGCACCCCGCAGGGCACGTACGCGGCCGATCGGCTGGTGATTACCGCGGGCCCGTGGGCCGCCCGCCTCGTGCCCCAACTCGCGAAGACCGCGGTCCCGGAACGGCAGGTGCTGCTGTGGGCACAGCCGCTCAAGCCCGAGCTCTTTCAGCTCGCGACGTTTCCGGTGTTCAACATGGAGAGCCGCGAGGGCCGGTTTTACGGCTTCCCCGTCTACCACACGCCGGGCTTCAAGATCGGCAAGTACCACCACCGTCTCGAGCACACCGACGCGGACGCCGTCGACCGCGAGATCCACGCCGAGGACGAAGCGGTTCTGCGCGACGGCATCCGCCGCTACTTCCCGGACGCCGACGGCCCGACGATGGCGATGACGACCTGCCTCTTCACGAACAGCCCGGACGAGCACTTCATCCTCGACCGCCACCCGGAGCACCAGAACGTCGCGATCGCCGCCGGGTTCTCCGGCCACGGCTACAAGTTCTGCAGCGTGGTCGGCGAGATCATGGCCGATCTGGCGCTCGACGGCCGAAGCCCGTTCGATCTCAGTCTGTTTGCGATCGGGCGATTCGCCGCAACTTAGGGCAACAATATACTTGCCTCACCCGTCGGGAGGCGGTATCCTAGACCATGGATGCGCTCCCGCACCTTGCGCATTCGTGGCTCCTGGCTCCCCCAGGGCGGGGGTACTTCGCGGTGATGGCTGACTACACGCATGAGTTCTACGCGGACGACAGCGGCTCTCGGCGGGACACGCTGACGCTTAGCGCGTCGGGATTTCTTGCGCCTGTCGAACGCTGGAACGAGTTCAAGCTCAAGTGGAATCAAGTGAAGAATGAGTTCGGCATCTCGGGGCCGTTTCACGCGCACTTGTTCGCCACATGCAAGGGCGAGTTCGAGGTCTTCAAGGGCAAAGCGAACGAGCAGCGCCGATTCATTCGCAAACTGATTCAAGTCTTGCGCGATCATGCGGTGTATGGCGCTGCTGCTTCCGTCGTCTTGTCGGACTACAAGGCCGTCAATGACATCTATCTACTGGACGACGCCTACGGCGGACCGTACCCATTGTGTGCGCGCGCCTTGCCATCATGTGGGTCGATAAATGGACGGAGCAACATCCCGAGGTAAAAGTGAAATTCATCTTCGAGGACGGAGCACACGGCAACGATGCGCTGTTTCGTGTCATGCACGAGGAAGGGCGCGGATCGG
>DASSJF010000039.1 GCA_035691305.1 bacterium | reverse complement strand
CTGACTCCTGATAATGTTTTTGAGCGTCAGAAGACATTCTAGCGGCGGCCCCGGCCGCAGCGGCATCTCACATCGCCGCGCAGCGTCTCGCGAGCGCGCCGGTCGGTCACCGCTGCTGTGCCCTCTCAGGCCAAACGGTCGATTTCGTCGGCCGTTTCTCGCAACTGTCGGGTCCAGCCGAAGAACACCTTCTGGTTTACTGGCCCGTCCAAGCTCCTGACGTCATGCCGCGCCGCCTCCGCGAGCCAGCCCAGCACTGCCTCGAGGACGTCGTCGGGACGCAGCGCGCTCAATCGGACCACGAGCCGCCGCACGTCCTCGGAGGGCAACAAGTAGTATGTCGGTCCCGGCCCGCCGTCGCGCTCCGCGAGTACGACGAGCGCGTCCTCGACCGCATAATGCAGCTCCGTGATCCTCTCATGCTTCGTGTCGTGCATGTCACTCGCCCCCCAACGGTCAGTTCTATTGTCTGTCGCCGCTCCGAGAGTGCCCGCAGCTCCTGTAGCACCTGCACCACTAGACCTCCATCGCCTGGCGCGTCCTGCGTACCGCAGCCATGCCGTGCTCTGCAGCGAAGTCTTTGTCCTGCCGCAGCGCGTAGAGCAGCAACTGCTCAATCACGTACCCGCGCTCCTCGCCGCCGAGCCGTTCTGCGTACGCGTCGACGAGCGCGAGCGTGCTCTCCGCGAGTCGCACGGAGACCGCCTTCGCCCGCTCTTTCTTGCGCGCCTCGATCAACGCCATGACCTTTACCTCCTCGCCGTCACTTGATATCCACCGCCAACACCCTCTCGGCCTCGTGCATGCCCACCATCCCCGCGGCGGACCGCTCATCACCCACGCCCACCGCTGAGATCGAACCGTCGTCTACCCGGCGGTCCGCTCTGACGGCGGCCGCCGCCCGGAACAGGGGCGCCGCCAGCGCCGTCGCCCTTGTCGTCCAAATCGATCGGGCACGAGACCCAGTCCGCCTCCTCGACCACCGCGGTCTGCTGGTCATCTGACGCCGGCGTCGACCACGACCACGGCATGACGAACGGCCAGCCGGCCACGCGAGTGTACGCCACCAGCGGCGGAAGCTGCGCCAGCTCGGACGGCAGAACGAGATACTCCTCGCGCGTGTGCGCCGTCCAACTATGAGACCTGGTGTCCTCGTGACCGTGGTGCTCTCCACGAGACTGCTGCCATTCGGTCAGCTCGCGGCGACCCAGCGCCTTCGCCGCCCATTCGGCGAGCTCCGGATCGGACGTTCGGAACACCACGAGCGTGCCCACGTTCAGCAGCGCCATCGCTCGGTCGCGTCCCCAGACCGCCCTCAATTGTCCGACATCCTGGGTGCCAACGCAGATCCGTCCACCCTTTGCGCGCGAACGCGTCTGCAACTCGAGGAGCGCAGGCACCTCCCCCAACCGCGGGACCTCGTCGAGCACAACCCAGACGCGACGCTCGCGACTGTCCGGCATGCTCAAGAGCTGGCGCGCCATGAGTTGCACCCACAGGCGCGAGACCGTCTTGCCCAGCTCCTCATAACCGGCGATGGTCGGAAGAATGACCACCTGGTACGGCGTCGCGCGGGCCAGCCATGCCCGCACAGAGATTGCCCTCTCCGGATTGGCGTCGGGCCACGCCGCGGCCAGGTGCTTGAGCGGGTTGATGATCGAGACGAGCGTGCTCCACACGTCCTCCGAACTCGCCTTCTCCGCCTTGCCTGTGATCACCGACGCCGCTGCCCGGCCCTCAGCACTGCGCGAGAGCCGCGCCACTGTCGCTGGGCGACCGCGCGCGAACCAATCGCACCACAAGTCGCCCCACGACCACAGCGCGCTGCGCCCATGGTGCTCCGCGATCTCGTCCAGCAGCACGCCTTCGAGCACGCCGCGTGAGGCTGCCCGCCAGAACGGTTGCCGGTCGCCGGGGATGTCGGGCACGAACGTCGCGGCGCCGTCCTGCGCATCGAGCCGCGTGCGAAGATCCTCGCCGAGCAGCCACCGCGCCGCGCGCTTATCCCATGGAGCCAGCAGCGCCGTTGTTGCCGGGTGGGCGGCTTTGAGCCACTGAGTATACTCGCCCTTCGCATCGTGCACGCAGACCAGATCACCGCGCGAAATGGCCTGGCGAATCACCCGGCGCATCATCGTCGTCTTGCCGACGCCCTGGGCTCCCACCAACGCGATCCCTTCGGTTTCCTGCCGCTGCGTGAGCCCGCCGTTGCCCAGCAACCGCACCCCCGGCGCGTCACCCGGATCATTCCGCAGCAAGTCCCGTTCCCACGCGAGCATGCTGCGTTCGGCATCGTGCACGCGCACCACGTTACTCGCGTGCGACCGGCGATCACGATACAGTTGTGCCCCCCGCCGGTGCTCGCGGTGGTCATCGTGAACCGGCGTGCCGGGGTCGACGACTTCCGTCAGGCGCTCCAGCCCGCGATTCACCCAATCCCGCCAGTCCACGCTACAGCCCCCGCGCGCTACGACCGCCTGCGCCGCTACCGGGATCAAACCGCATCTTCATCCCTCCCAGCGGCCTCCGCCGCTGCGCCGGTTCCAGCGGCGCGTCTCACCTGCTCGAACAGATCGGCGGCGTCGCGCGCCGCCGCGCGGTGCCCCAACACCTCCGCGCCATCGAGCCCGGAGCGCCGCAGCACGTCCTCCACCACGACCGCGAGCGCTTGCACCGCGCACCGCAGATCTTCCCGCAGTCTCGCCTCCACGCTGGTGATGAGCTGAGCCACACGCTCCGCATCGCCTCCGGCGCCAGCAGGCCCGCCGTCGAACATGCGATGTCGAGCGTAGCCGGCGAGCGTCATGCCTCGCTTCTCCGCGTCGCGCACTAACCGCGCGTGTTGCTCTGCCGTGAGCGTCACGTCTACGTGCTTGCTTGACTCTCGCTCTTCGATCGCCACTCACATCACCTCGTATGACAGATCGTCATCGACTCGATGCTACGTTGGTCAGGCTGCGACCGCAGATTTCGGATGGGCAGAGCACGGGCAACGGCACGGGCAAACCACGGGCACAGAGACGGGCAGAACACGGGCAAAGTATCACGCACACCCGCCCCACCAGTGGTGGCACCGAAAATGCGACTTTCGAGCGTGGCGGGTAACCGAGGTACGTGGCCGTTTCGGCCGGAGAAAACGGCGCCGTGGAGGCAGTTTCGCCGGCCCGCATCATCGCGATAGCCCGTAGTCCTGGTGCTGTTCGTACCCGCGATCCGGGCGTTCGTGCCGGCGCTCCGGGCGCTTGACGGGACGCTCCAGACGGCGCTCCTGGCCGTCGCGTCCGGCGGTATGGTCGAGTGTGGACTGGCCCGGCCGGTCCCGGTGAAGCTGCTTCGCCGCGGCCTGGACGACCTCGGCCTGCACCTCCGGGCTCACCCACCGCGGCTCCGGGACAGCGCGCTCCGACCGTTCTTTGCCCTGTCCACCGGCCGCCGACTTTGCCTCCGCCCACGCATCGCGAGCGGTATCGCGAGCCTCACGGTGGTGCTGCTTTGCGTCCCGGTAGTCGGCGTGTGCGGCACGCTCTTGCTCACGCGCCTCCCGTACAGCGTCCCTCGCCGCCGCCACCGCCCGGCCATCACCGACGGCTCTGGCGTCGCAGAGATCCTGCCGCGCCTGCCTGAGCTCTTCGCCCTTCTCGTGCCACGTCTGGCCGGCTTCCTGAACCGCCTCTTTCGCCTGCGCCCTCTCTTCCCGCGCCTCCCGGAGCGGGTTCGTACCGGCCTGCTCTTGTCGCCGCTCGTCTTGCCGCTCCCGTGGCCAATGCGGGCCCTCATACGTCGCTTGCCGCTGCTCCGGACGCTCCATCCCCTCGGTAGACACGTGGACAGAGATCGTCTCCCGTTGGCGCGTGAACGCCACAGCACCCCACTGCCTATCGAACCGGTTGCTGTCCGCGTGCGCGGCCACCGCGGCGTGGTCGACCGTGATCCCTTGCGCCCGATCTGCCGTCCGCGCGTAATCCAGGCTCAGGCTCCGCGAGACCTGTTCGGCGGGCACGGAGACGTAGCGCTCGGCGTCCCGGTAATGCACCCTCATGGAGCCGTCCGACCGCACCTCTGGCACCGCAGTATTCATCGTCTCGCCGGCGCGGTTTGTGCAGACGTGATCGTCCAGTTTCACGGTGACGGTGCCCGTCTGCCGGGCGATCCCGACGACTTCTCCACGCCAACCGTTACGCACGCCAAGTTCGTAATCATTCCGCGTAAACGCCGCGCGGCTGCCCTCGGCCAGCGTCACCGACCGGCTATCGGACGCGGTGTACTGGCGCTCCTCCTTGCTCACCAGCCCCCGCTGCTGGAGCTCCTTGTGAACGGCCTCGTTGAGGGCGCGGGCATCGTCTCTGGTGGCCGTAATCCCCATGGCCCGCTTGCCTTCGGCGATCTTGTCCGCCAGTTCTCTTGCGACGGCCTGGCGCATGTCGTCCGTCGCCTCGTGGACGCTCACCATGCCGTGCGCATCGGCCTTCAGCAGGGCCTCGCCAGCCTGCCCGCGAGCGGCCAGTTCCGCGACCTCGCGCACCTCGGGAACGGCCTTCTCCTGCCGCCGGATCTCCTGGATCGTGGCGCTGGCCTCCGGCGCGCGATCGTGTACATCGCGGGCCAGGTGAGGAAATGCAGTGCCCGGCCCAATCGGCTGGAGCTGGCGAGGATCACCAACCAGGATGACCTTCGCGCCGACCTCTTTCACATCAGCGGCAAGCCGCGCAAGCTGCGGCGACGTGGCGCGCGCCGCCTCGTCCATCACCACCACGGTCTTCGCGTCCAGGCGGCGCCCGTGGACCTCGGCGAGCGCCGTAGTCCGACTCGCGATCCCCGCGGACTTTTGGAGCTCCGACGCTGCGGCGCCCGAGTAGGACTCGCCGATCACACGATACCGGGCGAGCTCGTAGGCGCGGCGCACAACAGCGAGCGCCTCGGTTTTGCCGGTCCCAGCGAGCCCTTCGACCAACCCAGCTCCGCGGTCGGCCGTCATGGCCGTGACCGCCGCAACCTGCTCCGGGGAGAGCGTCTTGCCGGGGTTCGCGGTCTCCCATTCCCGGATCGCCTGCTGGACGTGCTCGGGGGAAACGCCATGGCCGGGACTGTCCAGGAGCTCTCGCCAGTGCGACCGAAGCCGCTGCTCCAGCGCCTTCATCTCCGGCGTCGTCACCTTCGCCGAGAGCGGCGTCTCCCCGGCCGCGTGCACCACCACCTGGCGGCGTTCCATGGCGCGGTCCACGGCCTGGCAGACCTCATCGAGCGACGCGCCGGTGCCAATCGCGCGCGCGGCGGTTTCGGCGAGCAACTGCCGCTGCTCCACGACCGCGGAGCCCGCGGCCTCTTTGCCTGTGACGGTGGAGACCCCGCCCATGGTGACTGTCACGCGCGCCTCGTCGACGGCGCGGTCGAGCGCCCGCTGACGCTCCTCGGAGGATAATCGCTGCGTATCACGGTTGGCCTGGAGTCCCGCGGCGACCGCCTTCACAGCCAGGTCCCAGTCCGCCTGGAGCCCCCCTTCACGCGCCTGCTGCGCCCAGTCTTCGCGATATTCGCGATCGTGCTTCGGCCTGGACGCGACGGTCGCCGCCATCTTCTGCGCGGCCGACGCCTCGGTCCAGGCGTCAGGCCCCAGGCGCTTCTGCAACTCCGCGTCCCGCTGCCCGCGGCGCTTGCTGAACAGCGCCTCCAACTCTCTGGAGACGCCTTTGACGTGCAACTCACCTTGCTCATCGCGGTATACGCGGAGCCCCAGGCGCTCTTCCACGAGCCGCGCGACCTCCACGCGGTACGCCTGGCCGATCGCGAGTTTGCTCTTGTACACCTCGTGAAACTCGACCGTGTGCGCGCGGCCGTCGGCCCCCCAACCGAACGACGGCACGATGCAGTGCAGATGTGTCTGCGGATCAGACGCACGAGATAAGTGCTGTTCGTAGATCACCACCGGCACCGACACCGGGATATGCTCGTAGCCACCATGCCCGGCGCGGCTATACATTTCCGGAACCGCCACATCACGCAGCACCTTGAGCGCCGCCTCCCGGCGGATCTCGTCGAGCACGGCACGGGTCGGCGGATCGGCCATGGCCAGCACCAGAGATAGCCCTTTGATGTCCGAGAACGTCATGTCCCAGCCCATGAACCTGGTTTCAACGTGCGCGTTTTGGACGGACCGCCCGCGCCATTCGCCGCGTAGCAAATCGACGACGTCCTGACGCGTGAGCCGCATGCCGTCTTTGAGATCGGCAGGAGCGTGGGGCCCGAACGCGTAGGTGATCCCCGCGCTCATTCCCTCCGGAATCGACCCCATACGCAGGCTCTCGCGATCCGCGATCGTCGTGTCGTGATAATATCGCTCCATGCCCACAGCGTTCTTACCGCCCGCGCCCAGGTTGCCGCCATCGTGATTGGACAGCAATACCTACCTCCCCGACGGTGCGGGATACGTCCTATGCTCGCGCGCCGCGATCGACCGCGCCAACCCGAGCACTATGCCGTACAGTACAAGCGCTTCACCTGCCGCGATGGCCGGAAGCCAGAGAAGCCCGGAGAGCAGCGGTGCAGGGAAAACAGCGGCCAGATCCCTGCGCACTTCGGTGGCCGGCAACGCGAACCACCGCCAGGCACCGCCGCCATCCCGGAGCACCACCGCAACAGACGGCTCGGCCGCCAACTGAGAAATGTTCAGGCTCGGTATGCGGACATGCGCCCCGAGTTCGGCCTCGGCCTCGGCGCGCCAGTAGTAGCGCTGGAGCGGCGTCGTCGACAGATACGCCTGGGTAATCAGGCCAGCGGCGCTGACGGCCCAGAGCGACAGAAACAGCCCGACCGCGCGACGCACGTTTACTGACCCGCCGGCGAACTGACCGCCCACACCGTTGTGATCGACACCGCCGAGATCATTGCGACCATGACCGCGGCCACGAACGCCGCGAGAAAGAGAACCTGATTGCGCATATTTCACCACCTCCTACCCGTGTATGCGGGACACCCGATGTCCGGCTCCCGTGGACGCGCTATAATGAACGGACACCGCCAGGGCCCGGCAGGCCGACGGCGCCATCAAAACAGCCGGGAGAAAGGAGATGACGACCGAATGGACTACATCGTGCTCATTGCTCCGCGGATGCGGCAGATCTACGTCCAAGGCAAGAAGCTGTTCGCGCTCGCGATCGACAGTGACTTGCCCCGGCTGCTCAAACTGATGCATTTCGGCTCATTGACGGACACCGAAGTCGTCGCTGACCCGGACTCGGTCGCCGCGGTGCGGCCGGGCCGCGCGGGGAAGCGGCGGCGGCGCGCTCTGGACGACAACGGTCAGCGCTTAAACCGCGATGACCACGAGGACATGCATATAACCGCCTGCGCGAACGATGGCCTGGAGACAATCACCCCCGAGGGACTCAGGGCTCTCGAAGACCGCGCGCGGGACCTCCGTCAGCGTGCTCGCGCCGGCGCGGCGAACACGTTCGAGGAGGAGGACCTCGCGGAGACCGAGCGATACATCAGCCGCAACAAAGGGCGCTATGGCATCCGGCAGACCGGCGACGATGTCACCAAAGCGTACGACCTAGCGCGCAAGACTTTCGCGCGGGCCAAGGATGCGGTCGGGCGGATATGACGTTGGGCCGCGGACCAGATCCAGTACGAGCGGTGACTGAGGACGAGGACATGGGCCATCAAGGGCCGCTGGCGCGTGATCGTGCTCGACGACAGCACACTGGAAACACTCGCGCAGTCGATCCTCGACGTCGTGTCGCAGCGAATACCGGCTTAGCGCCGGTGCCACCCATCGCCTGCGCAGGTTAGGCCTGCGGAGCCGATGCCGCCGGGTTAGGCTCGGCGGATAACGAGGGCAGTCCGCCTCTTTGGACTGCCCTCGGCATTTCTCCCCGCGTCACGCACAAAGAGACATCGACAACAACGCCGCCAGTGTAATGCGTTTCGCCCCTTCACTCCGGACACGCCGTGTCCCGCGTCACCAGGTAGAGAGCCCATGACTACGCGCCTCCTGATCGCTGCGGAAGTCGCGCACCGCCTGCGCATCTCCAAGCGCCACGTCTGGCGTCTCGCTCGCTGCGGCAAGCTTCCCTCCGTGCGCATTGGCCCCTTGGTGAGATTCCCCGAAGACGCGCTGGACACGTTCATCGCCAACGGCGGAATCGGAGCCAAAGATCTCGCGCAAGCGCACATCGCTCGACAGGAAAAGGGCGCTGAGTAGAAGAGCCGCCCTTTACCAGGCGCGGGTGATCACGAACCAGGTCATACTGCCCTCGCCGGACGCTCGCAGACCCGCCCGGGTGGCGTAGGTGCCCACGAAGCCGCGCTGCCCCAGGAGGCCGACGCCGCGTCCCGGAACCCTCCCCTTCATTCCGTCATCGGTTAGAGGGGGGTGGAGCTTGTCGGGTACCTGCGTTGTGAAACACCGCAAGAAATGGGCTGTCGTCTGCTACGCGGGCCTCGATGCCCAAACGAAGAAGCAGCGTCAACGATGGTTCGGCGGCTTTAAGACTCATGCCGAGGCAGAGCAATTCAGGCTTGCACTCGCGCATTCCCCGGCCTTCAGCAGCGGTGTCGGACCTTACGGTTCCCCACGGCTTCGCACAGGTGACTACCTCCGTACCTGGCATGAGCAGCGCGTAGTCCTAGGCAAGATTCGTGAGCAAACGGCCGACCGTTACGAAGAGCTCCTGCGCTGCCACATCATCCCAGGGCTGGGGCACATTCCGCTTGCCCGGCTTGCACCGGCGGCCATCCAGCACTTCTATACGACGATGATCTCCGAGCGCGGTTTGAGCACGACAACTGCGCACCAGGCCGCCGCAGTCCTGCACGTCGCCCTCCGCGACGCCACCAGGCAAGGGCTGATCGTTCGCAACCCCGCGGACAACACGACGCCGCCGCCCGTCGCCGAGTACGAGCCGACAGTGTTCAGTCCCGAGCAAACTGTTGCTTACCTGGCAGACGCGCGAACAACCGCGACGCCGGCGGTATACGCGCTCCACGTCACCGCGGCCACCGGCGGCCTGCGCCTGGGCGAGCTGCTGGGGCTGCGGGAGGTGGCCGCCGACCTGGCGCATCGACCACCTCTACTGTCCGTTCATCAGCAGCTCGTCCGCGCCGGCCGGAATCCCGTTTATGGGCCGCCGAAGACGGGACGGGGACGGCGCACGATCGTGTTGTCTGACGTCGCCGCCGATGTGATCCGCGCCGCGCTCCTGTGGAAGAAAGCGCAACGGCTCATGCTCGGCCCGAAGTACCGCGATAGCGGGCTGCTGTTTGTCGGACCCAAGGGCCGTCCGCTCAACCCCAGTAACCTCTGGAACCGCGACCACACGCCGCGTCTCCGCAGGCTCGGCCTGCCGCACAGCCGCCTCCACGACCTCCGGCACTTCCACGGCACGCAGCTTGCCGTGGCCGGCGTAGACGCGCGGACCATCGCCGACCGGCTCGGCCACAGCAAAGTGTCGTTCACGCTCGACACCTACGTCCATCCGGCGCTCGCGGCTCAAGAACAGGCGGCGGCGGCGGCTAATGACTGGCTAACGAAATCGGGGCTCTCTGCGCGGTGAACCCTCGTTCAGAAACGTTGAAAAATATGGTGCCGGGGGACGGAGTCGAACCGCCGACACGGGGATTTTCAGTCCCCTGCTCTACCACCTGAGCTACCCCGGCACGAACACGCTTACGGGCCGCCTCCGAGTATAGCCCACCCCGTCCCGCAGCGGCAAGGCTAGGGCGCGCGGGTAAATACGTCCCACCGGGGAATGGAGGTAGGGAGCGATGTTGAACAATAAGGCGCTCGAACAGTACCGGCGGGTTCTCGAAGAAGCAGTGGCGGGCTCGGGACGCGACGACATCGGCGTCGGCGCGGTCACCGAGCCGAGGAGCGGCGTAATCGCGGTGGAGTTCTCCCGCGGCACGCACATGCATACGGCGGAGATTCCCGCAGACTCGCTGCAGGATCACGAGGGCGCGCGTCGCGCGGTAACCTCCGCCATTCGCGCGCTCAGCAAGGAAGTCGCGCAGGAGAACCTGCAAAAGGCCATGTAGCGTCTTCGCGACCGAGAAACAAAGGGGCGGGTCCGAATGGACCCGCCCGCTTCATCTTCCTTGCGAATCGCGGCCGGACTCAGTCCGTGGACCGGCCCGGTCGAGGGGCTATTGGACGTTCACCTCGATGCTCGCGGAGTCGGACTGCGCACCGTTCACGATCTGCGCCGCGCTCACCACGTACGGCATCGCCGCGATCGGAATCGAGTTGAAGTTCAGCGGGACCTGCCACGCCCCGTTGGCGTTGGCCGTCGTCTGGACACGGACCGTCTGTCCGAGGAGCCTGGGTTGCGCCGTCACGACGACCAGCGCGCCGGGCTGCGCCTGCCCCTGCACGATGATGCTGGAGCCCACGCGGGAGCCGTTGCCCGGCGACGTAATCGTCGGGACGGTGAGCGCGGCCGGCACCGGCGCGGAGCTCTGCGGCGTCGTCACCGCCACCTGATAGGCCTGGTTCGTGCCCTGCACGACGTAGAATCGGGCGGCGCGGCCGTTCTGGATCGCGCCGAAGTCTGCGGGCTGTCCGTTGAGCGCGATCTGGGCGTCGGGCAGCACCACGTAGGTCGTGCCGTTCGCCAACGTCACTGTCCGGTTGCCCGTATTGACGTGGGCGATCCGGCCGGCCGGAGAGAGCCGGTAGCTCGCCGTGATCTTCGTCGCCTGGTTCCCGCTGGCATCGACGACGACGCGGTCGCCGGTCTTTAACGCGCCGAGCGCCGCCGAGCCGCCCGCGCTGTTCTCCGCGTTGTACCGGTAGATCGCGGTCTCCGGCGTCACGGCATACGTGTAGTCCTGCCCGTTCGCCCGCACGACGATTTGCGGATTCTGCCCGGTCGTCACGGCCATTAGACGGCCCGTGACCTGACCCGACGGCACGACAGGAGGCGCGGCCGCGGTCGGTGTGCCGCCGCCGCTGTTGATCAAGATCGTCGAGTTGGCGGCGATCCACTGCACGCCGGCGCCGAGTGATTCGCTGATGAACCGCAGCGGCACCATCGTGCGGCCGTTGATCGTGAACGCCGGCACGTCGAGCAGCGTCGGCGAGTTGTTGACGTGGGCTTGCCGCGAGCCGACGGTCAGTTCAACCGTCTGGCCGCCGCGGATCGCGACGATGTGCTGGCTCGCCGCGTCGTAATCGACGGTCGCGCCCAGCTGCTCAAAGATGCCGCGCAGCGGCACGAGGACGCGTCCTTGAATTGTCTGCGGCGGCACGTCGAAGTTGACCGGCCGCCCATCAACGAACACCCGGATCATGCCCTGGGCGCCCGCGGGTAGCGGGGCCGCGATCGAGAGCGCGGCGACAAGCGCCAGGACGACGCAAAGGATCCGCTGGCTACTCATTTCATTCAGACCCCCACCTTCCTTTATATGGAGCGCGTATGTACCGTCTCGGTCGGGTACACACAACCTCCGGGGGTACGGCCCCGGGCGCTCACACTGAACAATACCCGGGGCCCGGCTCAGCCTAACCCCGCCTAATCCTGTAACACCGGTGTATCGACGCGCGCCGTGCGCCGCCGGGTCCACAGCGCAGGAGTCGCCGCGCGGTGCGGCGAACGCGCCGTGACACCATTGACGCGGAGCCGTCATGCTCAACGGGGACCGCGGGCCCAGGCTTCGAGCGGAGAACGTCCACGTCCGATTCGGCGGCGTGACCGCCCTCTCGGGCGTTGGCATGGAGGTCCGGAGCGGCGAAATCCTCGCGCTCATCGGGCCGAACGGCGCCGGGAAGACCACCCTGCTTAACACGATCAGCGGCGTCTACCGGCCGCGCGCCGGGAAGGTTGTCCTCGACGGACGGGACATCACGGGCCGGTCGCCCGACGAGGTCGCGCGCCGCGGCGTCGCCCGAACGTTCCAGAACGTCTCGCTGTTCGGCGGCATGACCGTCCTCGAGAACATCCTTGTAGGCCGGCACATCCATATGCGCAACGGCGTGCTGGCCTCCGGGATCTACTGGGGGTGGGGCGAGCGCGAAGAGTTGCGGCACCGCGTAGCCGTCGAGCGCATCATCGACTTCCTCGAGATCTCGCATATCCGCCGTGCGCCCGCGGGGACGCTGCCCTACGGCCTGCGCAAGCGGGTGGACCTCGGACGCGCGCTGGCGGCGGAGCCGACGGTGCTCCTGCTCGACGAGCCGATGACCGGGATGAACCGCGAGGAGAAGGAGGACATGGTCCGGTTCATCCTCGACATCGCCGACGAATGGGCGCCGGCCATCGTCTTGATCGAACACGACATGGGGGTCGTGATGGACATCTCGCACCGCGTCGTCGTGCTGGACCACGGCCGGAAGATCGCCGAAGGGGTGCCGGACGAGGTCCGCACCAACGCGGAGGTACTGCGCGCCTACCTCGGGGAGGCGCCGGCCGCGATCCCGGGGGCGGTGCGGTAATGGCGGCGGGCGCGCCGGAACGGCAAACGGCGACGACGCTGCCGGCGATGCTGCTGGCCCACGCGCAGGAGCACGGCCGGCGCGTCGCGATCCGCGAGAAAGAATACGGCATCTGGCAGTCTTACACGTGGGCCGAGAGCCTCGACCGCGTGCAGGCACTCGCCGCGGGGCTGGCGCGGCTCGACTTTGGACGCGGCGACCGCCTCGCGATCGTTGGCGACAACCGGCCGGAGCTCTACTGGGCGCTGCTGGCCGCCCAGACGCTCGCCGGCATTCCCGTGCCCGTGTACCAGGACGCCACCGCGGCGGAGCTGCGGTACGCGATCGCCCACGCCGGTGCACGGCTAGTGGTGGCCGAAGACCAGGAACAGGTCGACAAAATCCTGGAAGTGCGCGACGAGTTGCCGGCCCTCGAGCACATCCTGTACGAAGACCCGAAGGGTCTCCGCCACTACACCGAACCGAGCCTGCGGCGCCTTGACAGCGTCTTCGCGATGGGCCGGGAGGCCGACGGCGGCGGCCGCGCGGCGTTCCGCGCGCTCGTCGCGCGGCTCGACCCGGAGGACACCGCGCTGATCAGCTACACCTCCGGGACGACGGGGGCGTCGAAAGGCGTCATGTTGTCGCACCGTGCGCTGATCGCCACCGGCAAGAGCTTCCTTCAGGTGGTGCCGGTGGGGCCGTCCGACCAGATGCTGGCCTACCTGCCGATGGCCTGGGTGGGCGACACGTTCTTCTCCGTCGTGGTCGCGATGCTGACCGGCGCGACCATCAACTGCCCGGAGAGCGCGGAAACCGTCCGCGCCGACTTTCGCGAGATCGGCCCGACGGTGACCTTCGCCCCGCCCCGGATCTGGGAGAGCCTTCTCGCACAGTGCCAGGTGAAGATCGAGGACGCCGACTGGCTGAAGCGCGGCGTCGCGCGCCGGCTCGTCGCGGCGGCGATGCGAAAGGCACGCGCCGCTCTCCAGGGGGGCGGCATCTCAGCGGCCGACCGGCTGCGCTGCGCGCTCGGGGAGCCGCTCGTCTACGGAGCGCTCCGCGACCAACTCGGCCTGCGCCGGATCCGCGTCGCCATCACCGGCGGGGCTCCGATCGCGCCCGAGGTGCTCGAGTTTTTCCGCGGGATCGGCGTGAACCTCACCCAGCTTTACGGGATGACGGAGTGCAGCACGCCGGCGACCGTCCAGCCGGGCGACCAGGTCAAACTGGACACGGTCGGCCCGCCGATCCCGGGCGTCGAGCTGCGCATCGACGAGCACGGTGAAGTGCTGATCGCATCACCGGGCCTGTTCTCCGGCTACTTCCGCGATCCGGCGGCGACCGCCGACGCCCTGCGCGACGGATGGCTCCGCACCGGCGACGCGGGTCTGCTCGACCCGGACGGGCACCTCGTGATCCTGGACCGGGCGAAGGATGTCTCGCACCTCGAAGACGGCACGGTCTTCGCGCCCCAGTACGTCGAAAACAAGCTGAAATTCAGTCCCTACATTAAAGAGGCGGTCGCCGTCGGGCACGGACGCCCCTACGTGGTCGCCATGCTCAACATCGATCCGGACGTGGTCGGGAACTGGGCCCAGCGGCGCCAGGTCGCCTACTCCGGCTACACCGACCTCTCCCAGAACGCGCGCGTCGCTGCGCTCGTGGCGGACGAGGTCCGCCGGGTGAACGCGCTGCTCGCCCCGCCGCTGCGGGTGCGGCGTTTCATCGTCCTGCACAAAGAGCTGGACCCGGACGACGCCGAGATCACCCGCACGCGCAAGGTGCGCCGCCGCTTCATCGGCGAGAAGTACGCGCCGATCATCGAGGCGCTGTACGATCGGGGCGCGGCGGAGGTTGAGGTGCGCGCCGCCGTGCGCTACGAGGACGGGCGGGAGGCCCAGGTCTCCCGATCCCTGCGCCTCCATACGATCGAACCCGACGGCGTCCCCGCGGCGGCCGCCGTCCGGGCCTGACGTGTCCGGCGATCTCGGCTACGGCCTGGAACTGCTGGTAAGCGGCCTGCTCGTCGGCGTCCTGTACGCGATGGTCGCGCTCGGCTTCGTGCTGATCTACAAGGCATCCGACGTCTTCAACTTCGCCCAGGGCGCGATGACGTTCTTCGCCGCGCTCGCGCTCGTGAGCGTCCTGCCGCGCCTGGGGTGGCCGATCAGCCTGCTGTTCGTCGTGGTGCTCATGAGCGCGCTCGCCGTCGTGATCGAACGCTTCGCCCTCCGGCCGCTCGCGGGCCGGCCGCCGCTTGCGCTCGCGATGTCGACGCTCGGCGTGACGTTCGCCCTCGGCGGTCTCGCGCAGGCGCTGTGGGGCACCGAGCCGCACCGCCTCTCGCTCGGCATCTCCCCCGAGCCGATCCAGACCGCCGGCATTCTCATCAACCGCGTCGACCTGGTCGCCGCCGGCGCGGTCGCGATCATCGTCGGCGCGCTGATCTGGTTCTTCCAGCGGACGAAACTCGGCCTCGGGCTGCGCGCGGTCGCCGACGACCACGAGGCCGCGATGTCGGTCGGCATCGCGCTGCGCCGGGTGTGGGTCGTGGCATGGACTCTTTCCGGCCTCGTCGCGATCGCGGCCGGCATCCTCTGGGGCAACCGCATCGGCGTGGGCTTCGCGGTCTCGCTGATCGCCCTCAAGGCACTGCCGGTGCTCATCATCGGCGGCATCGACAGCATCCCCGGAGCGATCATCGGAGGGCTGATCGTCGGCGCGACGGAGAGCCTCGCCGAAGGGTTCATCGGGCCGCTCGTCGGGGGCGGCCTGCAGGACATCTTCCCGTATCTCGTGGCGCTCATCTTCCTGATGGTGCGGCCGTACGGACTGTTCGGACGGCCGGTCATCGAGCGCGTCTAGGGCGCGCCGGGATGCTCTACCGCGAGTGCGGGGTCTACCGCACGACCTACGCCGAGGACGCGGCGCTCTTTCCGCTGCCCGCGGATCGGCTCGGCACGGCGGCGCTCGTAGCGGCGGCGATACTGCTGCCGCCGCTCCTCGGGACGTACTGGCTGCGCGGCATCCTCATCCCGTTCCTCGTCTTCTCCCTGGCCACGCTCGGGCTCAACTTCCTCACCGGCTACGCCGGCCTCTTGTCGCTCGGCCACGCGGCGTTCATGGCCGTGGGCGCCTACGCGGGCGTGATCCTCTACGGACGGTACGGGGTGCCGCTGCCGCTCGCGCTCCTCGGGGCGGGATGCATCGCCGCCGCCGTGGGCGCGGTCGCCGGCACGCCCTCCTTGCGGATCAAAGGGTTCTATCTCGCGGTGGCCACGCTCGCCGCGCAGTTCATCATCACGTGGACGATCCAGCACGTGCCGTGGATCAGCGGCGGCGTCTTCGCCACGATCAACACGCCGACGGTGCGCGTCGGCGGGCTCGTCCTCGACAGCGCGCTGCGGCAATACTACCTCGCGCTCGCCGTCGTGGCGCTGCTCACGGTCTTCGGGATGAACCTGACGCGCAGCCGGATCGGCCGCGCGTGGATGGCGATCCGCGATCGCGACGTCGCCGCGGAGATCATCGGCATCCGCCTGCTGAAGTACAAGGTGCTCGCGTTCGTCGTCGCCGCCTTTTACGCCGGCGTGGCGGGCGCGCTGGTCGTTTTCTCCTGGTACGGCTCGGCGAACATCGAGGAGTTCGACCTCGTCAACTCCGTCCGCATTCTCGGCATGGTGATCATCGGCGGCATGGGCAGCATCGTCGGCTCGTTCCTCGGGGCCGGCTTCGTGACGCTCTTGCCGATTCTCGTGAGCGTGACGGTTCATCAGGCCGGCACGCTGACCGGCGGCGGTGCGGCCAACAGCCTCATCTCCAGCCTGGAAGATCTGATCTTCGGCACGATGATCGTCCTGTTTCTGGTGCTCGAGCCGCTCGGGCTCGCGCGGCTCTGGAAAACGATCAAAGACTACCTGCGGCTCTGGCCGTTCCCGTACTAACGACATCTCGCGAGGAGGGATCTCGATGAGAACGCGACGTGTGTGGTGGGGCTCCGCCACGGCGGCATTCGCGGTCATCCTGGCGTTGAGCGTGGCCTCCGGGCCGGCGCCGGGCGCCTCGATGGGCAATGTGGTGAACGTCCCGCAGCCGATCTACCGGACCGGACCGTACGCGGCCGGCGGCAGCGGGTTTGCCGGCGGGCGCGAAGACTACCTCGCCCTGTTGAACGCGCGGGGCGGACTGGACGGCGTCAAGTTCCAGTGGAGCGAGTGCGAGGACGCCTACGATACCGCGCGCGGCGTCGAGTGCTACGAGCGCACGAAGAAAGACATGGTGGTGGTCTGGCCGTCCAGCACCGGAATCACCTACGCGCTCGTCGACCGCTCGATCGCAGACAAGATTCCCATGGTGACGATCGGCTACGGCCGGTCGGACGCGACCGACGGCAAGACGTTCCCGTGGATCTTCCCGGTCCTCGGCAATTACTGGAGCCAGGCGTCGAGCTTCATCCGGTACATCGCCGCCGCGGTCGGCGGTGAGGACAAGCTCAAAGGCAAGCGCATCGCCCTGCTGCACCTCGACATTCCGTACGGCCGCGAGCCGATCCCGATGTTCCAGGATCTCGCGGCGAAGTTCGGGTTCGAGTTCCGCAACTTCCCGCTGCCGGCGCCGGGCCTCGAGCAGAGCGCGGCCTGGGTCGATATGGCCCGCCGGTACCGGGCAGACTACGTGATTCAGTGGAACTTCGGCCAGTCGTGCACCGTGCCGTTTACCGCGATGCGCCAGGTCGCGTTCCCGATCGACAAATTCATGGGCGTCTGGTGGTGCGGCTCCGAGGAGGACGTCCGGCCGGCCGCGGATCTGTCCAAAAACTACGTCAGCGCGAACTTCACCGGCGTCGGCCGCAACTTCCCGGTGATCCAGTCGATCCTCTCGACCGTCTACAAGAACGGGAAGGGCAACATCGACGAGGCCCGGGTCGGCACCGTCTACTACAATCGCGGCGTGATCGAGGCCGCCGTGTTCGCGGAGGCGGTGCACAACGCCATCAAACAATTCGGCCTGCCGGTAACCGGCGAGAAGGTGCGCTGGGGCTTGGAGCACCTGACCTTCACCGAAGCGCGGCTGCGTGAACTGGGCCTCACCGGCATGATCCCGCCGGTGACGCTCACGGCGGACGATCACGGCGGCGTGTCCAGCGCGTACTTCCAGCGCTGGGACGGCCAGAAGTGGGTCCGCATCCCCGGGCTCTGGCAGCCGTACGCCGACTTGGTCCGCGCGCAGATCGCGAAGTCGGCGGCCGAGTACCGCAACCAGAAACACTAGGCGGGCCGCCACGCTCGACGTGTCCCAGGCGCCGCTGCTCGACATCAACAACATCGAGGTCGTGTACGACCGTGTGATTCTCGTGCTCAAAGGCGTCTCGATCGCGGTCCCCGAGGGGGGCATGGTCGCCCTCCTCGGGGCCAACGGCGCGGGCAAGAGCACGACGCTCAAGGCGATCTCGAACCTCTTGCGCGTCGAGCGCGGAGCGGTGACCCGCGGCACGATCGGGTTCGCCGGAAGCCGCCTCGACACGTGCGACCCCGCGGAGATCGTCCGCCGCGGCGTCGTGCAGGTGATGGAAGGGCGCCGGGCGTTCGAGCACCTGACCGTCGAGGAGAACCTGCTGACGGGCGCCTACGTTCGCCGCGACGGGGCCGCGGTGCGGCGGGACCTCGACACCGTCTACGAGTACTTCCCGCGCCTCGCCGAGCGGCGGCGGGTGCGCGCGGGCTACATCTCCGGGGGCGAGCAGCAGATGATGGCGATCGGCCGGGCGCTCATGGCGCGGCCGCGCCTCATGCTGCTGGACGAGCCGTCGATGGGGCTCGCGCCCCTTCTGGTCCGCGAGATCTTCGACATCATCGCGCGGCTCAATCGCGAGGAGCGTGTGGCCATATTGCTCGCGGAGCAGAATGCGGCGCGGGCGCTGGAGATCGTCGAGTACGGCTACGTGCTCGAAAACGGACGGGTCGCCCTCGACGGCACGGCGGCGGCGCTCCGCGCGAACGAGGACATCAAGGAGTTCTACCTCGGCCTCTCCGGCGCGGGTGAGCGCCGCAGCTATCGCGAAGTGAAGCACTACCGCCGCCGGAAACGGTGGCTCTCCTGACGCGCGCCGACTCGTTCTACTCTCCCGAAGAAGCCGACGCGCCGGAGATCCGCCTGGCGCGTCAACTGCGCCGGCTGGGCGACGTGCTTGCCGAGACCTCCGCGCCCGCCGCCCGCCGGGCCGCTGAACGCGCGGGACTCCTCAACGGCGTGCCCACGCTCGACGCGCTCCGCCGGGTTCCGCTCCTCCGCAAGGAGGCGTTGCCCGCCGAGCAGGCCGCGTTCCCCCCGTTCGGCGGCTGGGCCGCGCGGGAGTCAACCCGGAAGCTGTTCGCGTCGCCCGGACCGATCTACGAACCCGAGGGCCCCCCGGTCGATCCGTGGGGCTGTGCGCCCGCGCTGCACGCCGCCGGTGTCCGCGCGGGCGACGTCGTCCTCAACTCATTCTCCTACCATCTGACGCCGGCCGGCTCGATCATGGAGGGCGGGCTGCTCGCGCTGGGTGCCGCCGTGATCCCCGGCGGCACCGGCAACGCCGAGATCCAGTGCCGCGCCGCGGCCCACCTGCGGGCGACCGGCTACACCGGCACGCCGAGCTTCCTTGCGAGCCTGCTCGACAAGACCGCCGAGCTCCGCGTCGCGATGGCGGTCGAGGTGGCGTTCGTCTCCGGGGAGCCGTTGCCCCAGTCGCTGCGGGAGCGCTTCGTCTCAGCCGGTATCCGCACGCAGCAGGCCTACGCGACCGCGGACTGCGGCATCATCGCGTACGAATGCGTGCACACCGCGGGACTCCACCTCGGCGAGCGATGCATCGTGGAGCTTGTCGATCCCGCGACCGGCGCCCCGGTGGGACCGGAGGATCCAGGCGAGATCGCCGTCACGGTCCTCGATCCCACCTACCCGCTGCTCCGGCTCGCCACCGGCGACCTGTCGGTCTTTACCGGCGCGGCCTGCCCGTGCGGGCGGGGCGCGCAGCGCCTTCGCGGCATTCTCGGGCGGACGGGCGACGCCGTGAAGGTGCGCGGCCTTTTCGTGCACCCCACCACGCTTCGGGCGGCGATGGCGCGGCACCCGGAAGCGCCGCGATACCAGTTCGTCGTCCGCCGGACGGGCCACCAGGACGACCTGATCGCCCGGCTCGAGTCGGACCGAGCGGACGAGACACTCGCCCGCCGGATCGCCGCCTCGGTCCAGGATGCGACACGGCTCCGTACGACGGTGGAGTTCGTGGCGCCCGGAACGCTGGCCGGCGCGGAGCATGTGCTGGTCGACGAGCGACGCTGGTCTTAAGGCGTTACTCGGATCGCTTTGCTTCGGGTTCAGGAAGCCGCCGCAGGAGAGGGATCAGGAGCGCCACGAGCAGCGCGTTCCGAACGTTCAGGGCCAGGATTGCCCACAGCTCGAACGCCGCAAGTTGCCGCGACGCCATGTACTCCACGCCCGTCGCGACGCACGCGGCCAGGAAGAGCGGACGCGCGGACCGGCCGGCCGCGCCGCCGAGGGCCGACACGAACGGCAGCAGCCAGACGAGGTACTGCGGCGACAGCACCTTCCCCGCGACGACGAGCGCGAGTACCGCCGCCGTCGCGTACCGCAGCGGGTCGCCGAGTTCCGACCGCGCGAACCGCCACACCACCGCACCGGCCAGCGCGACCTGCGCAGGGATCGCGAGTGCCGCGAAGGACGACGATCCGGGAGCGACGAGCTCGACCGACATGCGGCTGTAGCGCCACGCGGGCGTGACCCCGAGCGCCTTGTCGGCCAGCAACAGCGCCCCGGCCCAGACCGTTTCGATCTGGAGCCCGCGTCCAATGTGATACATGACCGAGGCCGCGCCGCCGAGGACGAACCACGCGGCCCCGGCTGCAAGCATCGCCCCGGCAAAGATGAGTACCGCCCGAGCCGTGCGCGCCGCGCGAAGATCGGCGATCGCGCCGAAGGCGGCGACCACCGCCGGAAAGATCTTGAGCAGCGTCCCCGCGGCGGTCAGCAGCCCGCCCGCCGCGGGCCGCTCCCCGAACCACGCGAGCGCCCCGGCGAAGGCGATCACGGCCGGTGCGAGATCGTAGCGGGTCCCGATCACGGGATACAGGGCGCCGAACGCCGCGGTGTACCAGGCGAGCCGGAGCGGCACCTCGCGCGCGCCTTCCCGCGCGGCCGTGCGGCGCGCCAGCAGCGCCACCGCCGCCGCATCGAAGATCAGCATCTCCGCGGCGAACAGCATCGGGTACGGAACGAATCGGGATGCCGCGAGGCGCGGAAGCACGAACAGGATCAGTGCCAGCGGCGGGTACTCGACCGGATAGTCGCGGTACGGGACGCCGCCGGCGAGGACGCGCGAGCCGTAATCGAAATAGATGCGCACGTCGTGAAACGCGGCGATCCCAAACTGACCGAACTGCCCGAGGCCCAGCAGCGGCGCCGCTAGGATCGCGGCGTGGGTGCCGACGGCAAGAATGCTCCATCCCGCCACCGACGACGCACGCATGCTCAGACGCTCACAGAGGGCTCACCGAAGGATGGCGGGAGCGACGGGATTTGAACCCGCGATCTCCTGCGTGACAGGCAGGTGTGTTAAACCAGGCTACACCACGCCCCCGCGCAACAGCGGCACTCCCGCCATGAGTCATGGTAGGGCCGGCGCGACTCGCTGTCAACCGACCGAAGTGCCTCAAAATTATCGACACCGAAGCGCGAACCGTTGCCTCAAAATGCCGGTCACCGGCGCCCAGGAGGCAACGTGGGTCCTCTTAGCGTACGCGAATACGCCGCATCCCTTCGTCCTCGCTATCGCCTGGCATCTCGCCGTGACAAGAGTCGGCTGTTGGATGAGTTCTGCCGGGTCACCCATCGGGATCGCAAGGTCGTGATCCGGCTGCTGCGGCACCGGCCTAAACGCGCGCGTCGCCGGGCCGGCCGCCCGCGAATGTATCTGACCACCTTGCGGCCCGTCTTGGAGCAGGTGTGGGAAGCCAGCGACTATCTGTGCTCCAAGCGCTTGGCGCCCTTCCTCCCGGAACTGCTCGAGACCCTGGAACGGCACGAGGAGGTGTCCCTCGCGGCAGACCAGCGCCGGGCCCTCCTGCGCATCAGCCCCGCCACCATCGATCGGCTCTTGGGCCCCGTGCGGCGGCAGTACCGACGCCACGGCCTCGCAACGACGAGCCCCAGCCTCGCCGCCCTGCGGGCCCAAGTCCCCCTGCGCACCTTCGGGGAATGGACCAATGTGCTCCCCGGCCATCTGCAGGCCGATTTGCTGGCGCATTGCGGGGCCAGCGGCCACGACTTCTTCCTCACCTCGCTCCTCGCCATCGACGTCGCCACCGGCTGGACCGAGCTCCAGGCCGTATGGGGCAAGGGCCACGAGCGCGTCGGTGGCGCCATGCAAGCCGTCCGGCTCGCCCTGCCGATGCCCTTGCTCAGCCTGCACACCGACAACGGCAGCGAGTTCCTCAACCATCTCCTTATCCCGTGGTGTCGCGAGAAGCGCATCGCCTTCACCCGCGGCCGTCCCTACCGCAAGAACGACCAAGCCTATGTCGAACAGCGGAACGGCGCGGTCCTCCGCCGGTACATCGGCTACGACCGCTACCGCTCCCGCGCGGCGTTCGCCGCGCTGCAGGCGGTGCACGAGTGGCTGCGGCTCTATGTGAACTTCTTTCAGCCCATCCGCAAATTGGTCTCCAAAGAACGCCACGGCGCCCGGGTGGTCAAGCGCTATGATCGCGCGCAGACGCCCTACCGTCGGCTGCTGGCCAGCGGCGTCCTCACCTCAGAGCGCCGTGCCGCGCTCACCGCCCAGTATCAGGGCCTCAATCCCCTCCGGTTGCGCGCGGATCTCCAAACCCGCCTCGACGCCCTCTGGAAACTCGCCGACGGGAGGAGGACCGGCCCATGAGTCTCGTGAGGGCAAGACGGCGACGCATCCGTCCGCGCCGGCCGCAGGCAAGACTAGGACAAGGGCCTCGCAGACGGAGCCTGGGTGACCACCATTTTGAGGCATCACCCCCTACTTCGGTGACCAGGACTTTTGAGGCAACACGCGACCGTATTGGTCTAGATCGTACTGCCGCTCATCGCCGCAAAGATCGCCGCGAGCCGCGCCGAGTCGGAGCTGGTGATCTGGTCGGCGCCCGAGTCCAGAACCGTGAGCAGCAGGCGATCGATCTCCGGCTCGTCCGCGTGCAACGTCCAGACATCCACCAGCGCTCCCGGGGTGCGGTCGTGGACGAACGCGACCGGATTGACGCCGTCCGCCAGCGCTTGGAGCAGAAACTCCTTGCGCACGTACACTTCGCGGGCGCCCGGCACCAGACCGAGCAGCACGTCCATGCGGTCCTCGAGATACGCCCGTACGGACATTAGCCGGCGGTACCCGAGTGGATGATCGTCCAGGTATCCGTACGCGTTGACTCGCGTGGGGAGCCTGGCGCCGCCGTCGACCGGCGCGTCGAGATAGTATCCAAAGTCCAGCCCCACGGCCAGGCCGGAATCGAGCCGGCGCAGCAGACGCAGGTTCCAGTCGCCCATGCAGCCGACGACCACCGAAAGGCGGGAGCGGTCACGCATCGGCGCGATCGCCCGGAGCAGCGCCGCCGCGGTCTCGGAGGACACCGGCGCCGCTTCCTTGAGGTCGACCTGCACCTTCACCGGCCGGTCCACCTCGCGCAACACCCCCACGGCATCGGCGAGCGTCGCAGCCGGCTCGCCGCTGCCGCGAAGACGCAGCGTTCTGAACTGGGCCTCGGTCACTCCGCGAAGCGGACCGCGGCCGCTGGTCTCACGCTCCAGCAGCGGATCGTGGATCAACACAAATTTCTCGTCCCGCGTAAGGCCAACGTCGAATTCCACGACCTCGGCCCCGTCGGCCAGCACGCGGCGCAGCGCCGCTACGGAGTTGGGCGGATGAGGGTGGAGCCCGCTGAGGAGCCGGTGGTACTTGAGAAGGACGTTGCCTCCCCGGTACGGCAAGTGGCCCCGCGGCGGCGCCGTCACGGTCCGACCCGCACGCCGGCGCGGTCGAAGCGAAGCACGCGCGGACCTCATTCTTGCGCCCCCCCGGCCGCGGAGTTGATCCACTCCGCGCCGACAGCGTTCCGTCGAACGCCCGCCACTTCCTGCCTGCAAGAGAAAGCCGCTCTCGCCGGGAACTTCAACGCCGGCCGACGAAGCGTGCCCTAGCCTGACTTCATCCCTCAAACTGGAAGGAGCGATATCCGCCATCATGTGGAGAGTTTCCGCGTGCGTCCTGGTATTCGCGCTGTTCGGCGGCCTCACGCTCGCTCCGGGTGGATCGGCTCCGGTGTCGGCCGGCGCCGCGGCGATTCCGTTCGGCCTCGTGCTGGTCGGACCGCGCAACGACCACGGGTGGAGCGAAGCCCATTACACCGCCGGGCAGTTCGCGGAGCGCAAGGTCAACGGCGCCAGAATGATCTACGTGGACAACGTCAACCCCGCGGCCAAGCCCGGGGTCACGGTCCCGCAGGTCGTCGACGATCTCCTCTCCAAGGGCGCGCGCCTCGTCATCACGACGTCGGACGACTTCAAGGATGGCACCCTGGAAGCGGCCAAAGTGCATCCGCAACTGCCGATCATCAACGTCTCCGGCGACCACGCCTGGAAGAACGGCCGGGACTACAAGGCCCCGTCGAACGAGAGCAACTTCATGGGCCGCATGGAATACATGAAGATGCTCGGCGGGTGTGCGGCCGCGCTGACCACGCGCACCGGCAAGGTCGGTTTCCTCGGACCGCTCGCCAACGACGAAACGCGCCGGCTGGCCGACTCCGCGTACCTCGGCGCGCGCTACTGCTGGACCACCTATCTCCACCGGCCGCCGGCCACCCTAACGTTCAAAGTGACATGGATCGGGTTCTGGTTCAACATCCCGGGCCAAACGCTTGATCCGACGAAGGTCGCGGACGATTTCTTCAACACCGGCCACGACGTGGTCATTTCCGGGATCGACACGACCGAAGCGCTGGTGGAGGCCAACAAGCAGGCGAAGGCCGGTAAGCGCGTCTGGGCCGTCCCGTACGACTACCAGCACGCCTGCTCGGAGGCGCCGAGCGTGTGCCTGGGCGTCCCCTACTTCAACTGGGGTCCGGCGTACGTCAAGGCGATCCGGATGGTGTGGGCCGGCACCTACCGTCAGTACTGGGACTGGAACGGTCCGAACTGGAAGAACATCAACGACCCGGACACGTCGGCGGTCGGCTTCGAGAAGGGGCCGGCGCTGGGCGCGTCGGCCGCCGCGCGCCTCAACACCTTGGTGAGGAACATGGGCCTCGGGGCGGTTGTGCTTTGGAAGGGCCCCCTGCGCCTCGCCGACGGGTCCGTGTACCTCGAGTCCGGAAGAGTCGCGACCGATCTGCAAGTGTGGTACATGCCGCAGCTGCTTCAGGGCATGGCCGGGCCCAGTAAGTAGTCACGCCCGGGCCGGGGGGGCGGGCGCAGCCCCGCCTCCCCGACCCGTCACCACGTACACCCGCATGCGCGTCGAACTGAGGGAGATCCGGAAGTCGTTCGGCGCGGTCCGCGCCAACGACGGTATCACGCTCGCGGCGGCCGAAGGCTCGATTCACGGGGTGCTCGGGGAGAACGGCGCCGGCAAGAGCACCCTGATGAAAATCCTGTCCGGCGCGCTCGCGCCGGACTCGGGCGAGATCCTCCTCGACGGATCGCCGGCGCGGATCGGCTCGGCGTCGGACGCGATCCGCGCGCACATCGGCATGGTTCACCAGGACCCGCTCGACTTCCCGTCGCTGAAGGTCCTCGACAACTTCCTGCTCGGCGCGCCGACGGGATTCGTGCCCGAGCGCCGGCGGGCCCGTCGCGCGCTCCGCGACCTCGCCGCGGCGTTCGGTTTCACGCTCGATCCGGACGCGCCGTGCGGCCACCTGACCGTCGCCGAGCGGCAGCAGCTCGAGATCGTGCGCCTCTTGTGGCTGGGCGTCCGGGTGCTGATCCTCGACGAACCGACGACGGCGATCTCCGCGTCGCAGCGCACGCTGTTGTTCGCGGCACTGCGCGCGCTCGCCGGGCAGGGCAACGTCGTGTTCTTCGTCTCCCACAAGCTCGAAGAAGTCCAGGAACTCTGCGATCGCGTGACGGTGCTGCGGCACGGCCGCGTCGCCGGCGGGGCGCCGATGCCGTGCGACACGGCGACGCTCGTTCGCCTGATGTTCGGCCGCGACTTGCCGCGGGCAGCGCGGCCGCGGATTTCGACCGGGCCGCCTGTGCTGGAGGTGGACGGGCTCACCGTCGGCGACACACTGATAACGCTCGAGCACGTCACGCTGCGAGTCTCGGGCGGCGAGGTCGTCGGCTTCGCGGGCCTCGAAGGCAGCGGCCAGCGGCTGGTCCTCAACGCGTGCGCCGGGCTCACGCCGCCGACCGCCGGCCGCATCCGGATCGCGGGACAGGACCTGAGCGGCCGGCCTTACGCGCGCTTTCTCGCGGCCGGCACGGCGTACGTTCCAGCCGGACGCCTCGGCGAAGGCCTCGTGCCGGGGCTTACGCTCGCCGAGCACGCCGCCATCGCGGAGCCGCGCCGCTCGATGTTCGTCGACCGCGCGCGCGCCGCGGCGGCGGCGGCCCGCCGCATCCGGGAGTTCAGCATCCGCGGCACGCCCGACACGGACGTGCGCGCGCTCTCCG